>NZ_JBNHFD010000085.1:0-17822 GCF_059089865.1 Arthrobacter sp. Y3221157 | reverse complement strand
CGCCGCCCTGCTGATCTCCACCCTGCTGCTCGGCGTGCTGTCCTTCCAGCTCAACGCCAGCATGGTCACGCCCGCGCTGCCGCAGATCGCCGCCAGCTTCGGCCAGGGAGCCGACGCCGCCGCCCCCGTCCAATCCATGTTCTTCCTGGCCGGCGCCATCGCCGGGCCCGTGATCGGCCGGTGGAGCGACTTCATCGGCCGCCGCGCCGCCCTGCTGCTGGTTCTCGGCATCATGGGCGCCGGCACCATCCTCTGCATCACCGCGCCCACGCTGGAACTGCTCATCACCGGCCGTTTTCTGCAGGGCGTCTCCAGCGCGGTCTTCGCCCTGGCCTACATCGTCCTCAGCGAGAACCTGCAGGCAAAGGTGTTCGGCACCTCGGTGGGCATCATCGCCGCCATCAACGGGGGAGTGGGCGGCGTGGACGGATACTTCGGCGGCCTCATGGCCGAGACGCTCGGCTTCCGGTCCATCTTCGTCGTCGTCCTGGTCCTGACCGCCATCGCCGCCGCCTGCATCATCCGCATCGTTCCGGCCGGGCGTCCCAGCGGCATCCGCGGCGCCATGGACTGGTGGGGCGCCGGCTCGCTCTCGCTGTTCCTCGTGTTCATCACCTACTTCGTCTCCGGCGGATCCGCCGCGGGCTGGACCGCGCCCGGCACCCTGGCGCTGCTGGCCGCCACCATCGCATCCTTCGCCGCGTTCTGGTTCATCGAAAAGCGGCGCAGCCACCCGCTCATCGCCGTGCACCACCTGCGCTCCCGCCAGGTGTGGCCGGTCATCGCCACCACCGTCCTGACGCTCGCCGGCATCTTCGCGATCATCAACTTCACCGTGGTGCTGCTCAGCCAGGATTCCGACGGCGGCTTCGGACTTTCCGCGTCCGTCTCGGCGCTGCTGTTCCTCACCCCCGCCGCGCTGATCGGCGTGTTCGCCGCACCGCTCGCGGGCTGGCTGGCCGACCGCCGCGGCTGGATCAAAACCCTGCGCGCCGGAACCGGGCTGAGTCTGGCCTGCGCCATCGCCGCGGCCGCCTTCTCCGAGAGCCAGGTGGCGGTACTGGTGGCCGTCGCAGCCCTGGGCATCTTCTACAACGGGTTCTTCCTCACCGCCATCAACGGGCTCTCCGTGCTGCTCTCGCCCAAGGAAGCCCCGGCCGCGCTGCCCGGCATCAACGGTGCCTCCTTCGGCATCGGCGCGAGCCTCGGCGTCGTGCTCGTGGCACCCTTCGCCGCCCTGTCCACGTCCGCCGGGTACGCCACCGCCCTCTGGATCTCGGTGGGCATCACCGCCGCCGCGTTCATCGTCAGCCTCTTCGTCGCCGCCCCCAAGGGCGAGACCGTCTGACCCCATTCCCTCCACCGAAACTGAAAGAAGACCCATGACTGCCACCTCCCCCTTCTACCTGGACTGCGACACCGGGATCGACGACGCCCTCGCCCTGGCCTACCTGCTCGCCGCCCCCGCCGCCGACCTGGTGGGAATCGGTGCCGTCAGCGGCAACGTCAGCGCCGCCGTCGGGGCCCGGAACACCCTCGACCTGCTCCAGCTCGCCGGCGCCGCGGACATTCCCGTAGCCCTCGGTGCGCACCATCCGCTGGCCGGTTCCTTCGGCGGAGGGGCGCCCTGGGTGCACGGGGAGAACGGCATCGGAGAGGTGTCGCTGGCAGCCTCTCCGGCTCCGCTGGCGTCCGAGTCCGCGGCGGAGATGCTGGTGCGGCTGGCGCGTACCTATCCCGGGACGCTGCGGGTGCTTGCCATCGGGCCGCTGACCAACATTGCCGAGGCCCTGCGGCTGGAGCCCGGGCTGCCTTCGCTGGTCCACTCCGTGACGGTGATGGGCGGGGCCGCGCTGGCCCCCGGCAACATTACGCCCGTGGCCGAGGCCAATATCCACAACGACCCCGAGGCCGCTGCCCTGGTGCTCGCCGCCGACTGGGACGTCACCCTGGTGCCACTGGACGTGACCATGGCGTCAGTCCTGGAGGAGCACCACCGGCAGGAATTGCTGGCGTCCGCCGCTCCAGTGCCGCGGGCGCTGGGGGAGATGCTGGGCTACTACTTCCGCTTCTACGAGGGCATCTACGGCCGGCCCTGCTCCGCGATGCACGATCCGCTGGCCGCGGCGCTCGCCGTCGGTGCGGTGCAGGCGGCGGTGGCTCCGGTGGTGCGTGCCGCCGTCGACACCTCCTCCGGGCCCTCCCGCGGGCAGACGGTCTGCGACATGCGCGGGCTGTATGCCGGCTACCCGTCAGTGACGGGAGCGAGGTGCCGTGTGGTGCTGTCGCTCGAGGAGGACTTCGCGCCACACCTCGTGGAGACGCTGCTCGGGTTCTTCGAAGGTGCCGGCGTGGAAGGCGCTGTCCTTCAAGGCACGACGGCGGCGCTCACCTTGGAGGGTTCCGCCGCCTGACGTCCACCCACAGAGTTTTCGTCCACATATGGCGACTCCCAGGCTGCTTAGGTCGCCATATCTGGACAAGAACTCTAGAGGGTGGGGCCTACGACGTGAACGATTGCATGATGGACAGGTGCCCTGCCCGCGCCGCGATCAGGCATTTGGCCAGGTAGAAGGGCCGGTTGCCGTTCCGGACGTACTGGGTGAGGACCAGCACCGGGTCCGAGCCGCGGAGGTCCAACAGTTTGGCGCGGCTGGGGCCCACCTGGCTGAGGCTGATCTGGCACTCGCCGGGCCCGGCCAACCTGCCAAGCTGTTTGTTGAGCGTGGCAAGCAGGGTGGCGGCGCCGTCGTCGTTAATCTCCAGGGGCGCGGCGGGGCTCTTACCGAAGCTGATCGGCTGGGCGGTCACGTTTTCCTGCAGGTGCGCGATGGCCTCGCCGTCGCGGATCAGGACGGACTCCCAGAGCCAGCATTCCGTGCCGGGCTCGACGCCGATGCCGGGGGCGACGAATTCGGAGGCGGCCTGCCGCACTACCTGGGTTCGTTTGACCTCCACCCGCTGGCCGGGACTGCCGAGGACGTCCTCAAAGGGCCGGATGCGTTCGATGCCGATGCGGGGGAGGGTGTCCGAGACGAAACGCCCGACGCCGCGCCGCGCCCTGATCAGCCCGTCCTCCTCAAGCAGCATGAGGGCTTCGCGGACAACCGTGCGGCTGACCTTCATGTCGGCGCCGAGTTCGGTTTCGGTGGGGATCATGGAGCCGGGCGTGAGGAGGCCATTGCGGATGGCCTCGGCGATGCGTGAGTACACGGCAACACGAAGAGGCGAGCCCGATTGGGCGGCCACCGGCTGGGACACGAACCGGGCGGCGTCCTGGTGCACGTTGCCTCGCTTTTTGGTGGTTGATCGGGGGATTCCAGCCTAACAAGTGCTACGCGTTTGTTGGACAAGCCGCCATCGCTAAAGAGCAGTAAGGCCGTGCGCCGCGCGGTTCGCGCGGCGCACGGCCTTACCCATACGAGCTGCGGTCTAGCTGCGCGCGGATTCCTTCTCGCGCTCCGCCGGCTTGTAGGACTCCCAGAAGGTGGCCCCGGTGATGCCGAGGGGCCGCGGGTCGAAGACCGGGTCGAGGCCGAGCTTCCGCTGCCGCTCGAAGTCCTTCAGGGCCTTGAAGGCGGGCTTCTGCAGGATCAGGATGCCGATGATGTTCAGCCAGGCCATGAGGCCGACACCGATGTCGCCCATCACCCATGCATCAGCGGCCGTGTTCACGCAGCCGTACGCGACGGCGATCAGGATCGCCACCTGCAGGGCCATGGTGGTAACCCGTCCCACGCTGGCCCGAAGGCCCGGAACCAGCCTGTTCGAGGCGTTGCCCACCAGGAAGCGCAGGTTGGTCTCCGCCATGTAGTAGTACGCGATGATCGTGGTGAGGCAGAAGAAGAACAGCGTCACCGCGATGAACGCGGCGCCCACGCCGGGGAAGACGGAGTCGAACCCGGCCTGCACGTATTGGGGCCCGACTATGGCTGTGGCAGAAAGCAGGCCTCCTTCGGCGAGGACCTCGCCGTCTTCACTGCCGCCGGAGAAGACACGGTAGGCGCCGGTGGAGAGGATCAGGAAGCCGGTGGCCGAACACACGAACAGCGTGTCGATGTAGACGGCGAACGCCTGGACCAGGCCCTGCTTGGCCGGGTGCGAGACTTCGGCGGCGGCAGCGGCGTGCGGACCCGTTCCCTGGCCGGCCTCGTTGGAGTAGACGCCGCGCTTGACGCCCCACATCACGGCCAGGCCGATGATGGCGCCGAGGGCGGAATCCATGCCGAAGGCGCTGCGGAACACCAGTGAAAGGATCTCGGGCAGCTTGGCAGCATTGATGAAGACCACGACCAAGGCGAGGATGATGTAGCCGACGGCCATGAACGGCACCACGAACGCCGCAACGCTCGCGATGCGCTTCACGCCGCCGATGATGACGAACGCCAGGACAATGACAGAACCGACGGCGACGACCCACGGCTCAATGGTCCAGGCGCCGGCGATGGCGGTGGCCATGGAGTTGGCCTGCACTCCCGGCATCAGGACGCCGCAGGCAAGGACAGTCACGGCCGCGAAGACGTAGCCGTAGACCTTGAAGAAGCCGGCGCCCTTGGTGTGGGCGAACGCGCGGGAGAAGTAGTAGGCCGGGCCGCCGCGGTATTCGCCGGTCAGCGGGTCGCGGGTCTTGTACATCTGGCCGAGGGTCGATTCGACGAAGGACGTGGACGCGCCAAGGAAGGCGACGGTCCACATCCAGAACAGGGCGCCCGGCCCGCCGAAGGCAACGGCGGTGGCGACGCCGGCGACATTGCCGGTGCCGACACGGCCGGACAGGGACATGGCCAGGGCCTGGAACGAGGAGACGCCGGAGGCGGATTTCTCGCCGTGGATCAGTTGCTGGACCATGCCCTTGATGTGGCGGACCTGAAGGAAGCGTGTCCGGACGGAGAAGTAGACTCCGGTGGCAAGGCAGAGATAGACGAGCCAGTCACTCCAGATCACGTTATTGATGGCTGATAAGGCATCGCTCATAAGTGTGGGTTCCCTCCATGAAGAGCGTGGCTGATGCGGGTGGTGCCCT
Organism: Arthrobacter sp. Y3221157; assembly: GCF_059089865.1. Taxonomy (NCBI): domain Bacteria; kingdom Bacillati; phylum Actinomycetota; class Actinomycetes; order Micrococcales; family Micrococcaceae; genus Arthrobacter; species Arthrobacter sp. Y3221157. Next base: position 12,799 of record NZ_JBNHFD010000085.1, on the reverse strand, counting down.
TGCGCCGCCGTGGATGTCGTGGCGCGCACCACACAAAACCTGTGAAGCATCTCACAAAGTGGCGGGGGAGTCCATTTGGCCCTGCGGCACGGGGTTGCCCGTCCTCTGAGCGGCTGCGCCGCCGTCGTTAGCGGGCTTAAATGCCTGTCCGCATAACCCCGCGCGAGGCGAATAATGGGTGCAGGCGGAAAGGGAGTGGTTGTGGACCCTGAGATGGAGCGTTTTCAGCACCCGCTCTTTGCCCGCGCCTTCGCACGGGGGGTGGAGGAGATGGACCGGCGCGGAGCAACCGAGCACCGCCGGCGCATGCTGGCCGGCCTGCACGGTTCAGTCATTGAGATCGGTGCCGGGACCGGATCCTCCTTTGCGCTGTACCCGCCCGCTGTCACCCATGTCCTGGCGCTGGAACCCGACGACTACCTGCGGAACCTGGCCGTGGAACAGGCCGCCACTGCCAGCGTCCCCGTGACTGTGGTCTCCGCGGCTGCGGAGCACATCCCGGCCCGTAGCGGAAGCGCCGACGCCGTGGCAACGAGCCTCGTTCTGTGCAGCGTAGAGGACCAGGCCGCCGTCCTCGCGGAGATCCGCCGCGTCCTGCGGCCCGGCGGAATCCTTGCCTACTACGAACATGTCCGTTCAGACCGCCCGCTGCTTGCCGCAGCCGAAGATCTGATCACGCCGGTATGGCGGCATTTCATGGGCGGCTGCCACCTCAACCGGGACACGCTCGCGGCGATCAGTGCAGCAGGCTTCACGGTCCAGGACAACGAGCGCTTCCGGTTTGTGGTGCAGCAGCTGAACCCGCCCCTGACCCACATCCTGGGCACGGCCACGAGCCCTGCACCTCCCGACTGACGCTTGCGCGTCGCGTGGGCAGCTGCACCCGATTGAAGAAGACGGGGGCTTTGGACCCTACTTCAGGCTCGGGCTCCGCCCCTAGCCTGAAAGAAGCAGAGCGGCGCACGGCTGCCCTGCGGACTCCGGGAGGCACACGGTGAAATCGGCAAACACAAGCATCGTCGGAGGCATCGTCCTGATGGTGGTGGGTGTGCTGTGGCTCCTCGACCAGCTGGGCGTGGTGGAGAGCGGCGCCCTCCTGGCGCCGCTGGTCTTCGCCGGCGCCGGGGTTCTGTTCCTGTCCCTGTATGTCCGCCGCCGGGAGAACTGGTGGGCCGCCATCCCCGGCTCGGTGTTCCTGGGCCTGGCGGCCGTAGCCACCGCCGCACAGTTCACCGGAAACAGCGCGGCCGGAGCCTTCCTGTTCCTCTTCATGGGTGCGGGCTTCGCAGCCGTCTACCTTCGGGAGCGGGCCAATTGGTGGGCCCTGATCCCGTGCGGCGTGATGCTGACACTGGCACTGATCGTGACGCTCCCGCAGCAGCTGCAGGGCACGCCGGTCGCGGCTGTCCTGTTCCTTGGACTGGCGGCCACGTTCGGTTCGCTGTCCCTCGTCCCGGTCCGGACTGCTGACCGCACAGAACGCATGAAGTGGCCACTGATCCCGGCTGCCGTGCTTGCAGTGCTGGGAGTGATTTTCGCGCTGCAGTCCGTGGCACAGCTCATCCCGATGGACTTCGCCGTCCCGACAGTCATGATCCTCGCCGGGATCGCCCTGATGGTATACGCCTACTTCGCCCGTCACGACAGGCAGCACAATATCCCGGGACCCAGCGCCGGTTGACCCGGCGCCCTGAAGTGGTTTTAGGCTGTCCTCGATTCCTCAGCCACGTTCCGTCCACCGGCTTCATCCTCGGCCAACTCCCAATGCCGCCGGAGCCCTTCGGCGAGCCGCTGGGGTTCGATGCGGTGCGGGGGGTCGAAGTGGTGGCGCCGGGGGAACACTTCCAGGTGGAAGTCCGGGAAGAAGACCCTGGCAAGTCTTGCTGCAACGTCACCGTAGTCGTCCGGATGGCTCAGGCCGCCGAGGGCAAAGAACACCGGGTGGCTGAAGGCGGCCAGCCGGGACCTGTCCAGGTTGTAGTCTTCGAAGGTCCTGAGGAACGCCTTGATGCCTGCCGGCCGTTTGGCCATCCACGCTGGCGGGGGACCGGGCTCCGGCGGCGGAAGGACGACGTCGGGCCTCACCCCGAGCCGCATGAAGGCGGGCAGGAACTGCCCAGGAGGGAGGGCTTCCAGTTGCTTGTACCCCTTCCGGTGCTCTGCGTAGGCCGGGCTCCAGTCCCAGTTCCCCGCCCAGGCCGGCTCGAGCAGCGCCAGGCTCTGCAGCCTGTCGGGGTGTGTGGCGGCCAACGCCAGCGCCACGGAGCCGCCACCCGAGTAGCCTGCCAGATGGAACGTGTCCCAGCCCCGCGCATCAGCCTCGCGCAGGACACCGTCGACCTCCGTGTCCAGGGTCCAGTCCGCGGGAGGTTGATCGTCCTTGTAGAGCTCGAGGTCTTTGGCGACCGCCTGGACACCGGGCCCGAGGGCCTCAACCAGGGCCGTGTAGGCCAGGTCTGCGGGCAGGACGGCACCGGGTAGCAGGATGGCCCGAATCGGTTGCATGGGAAAACCCTACGCCGCAACCGGCGGTAAGCAAGGGGTCTTCAGCAGCAGGCTGCCGCTACTTTTTGACGCTCTTCGGCGCCCGGACCTTCGGTTCCTTCGCCGGGAGCGTCGACACGAATTCGTAGGCCTTGGTGACCCAGGCCTTGGCCCGGGCGTCGTCGCCGTCGCCCTCCTCGTTCCACACCTCGGGGAGACCGGAGTAGCCGGCCATGGGGCGGTCGGCCGGGCCGAACGGGACCGTTCGCTCAGAGGATTCCAGCATCACCCGGTCCTCGTCCGAGAGCTTGACGCCGATGGTGGGGCCGAAGAGTCCGGCAAACATGTTGCCGTTGACGAACGCGCCCAGGTTGCCGAACATCGGCTTCACGACGACGCCGGGCTGGTCCGGCACCACTGACCGGAAGCGTTCCTTGGCTTCCTCGCTTGCCTTGGGCATCTCCAACGCTGGTTCCCCCGTTCAAAGAGTGCTGCTCGATGTGAGTGCAGACTATGCCCATTCACCGGGCTGGTCGAGGGGCTCTGCCGGTGCCCTGTGACCTACCCGGCTAGGCAAATCGGAAAAGTCCTGTAGTGTTGAGCCTGTTGTTGTGTTTATGCAGTTGGTAGTTCAGGCAGTACGCGCGGTCGAAAGTCCGTGTTCTTCTGAAGTAGCGGTTTTTGAACACCCCACACCGGAGGGCCCGAAAGTCGGGACGTTCCCTCCACCTTCACGAAGGACAAAAATAATGGCTACTGGCACCGTCAAATGGTTTAACGCTGAAAAGGGCTTCGGCTTCATCTCCCCGGACGACTCCTCGCAGGACGTTTTCGCGCACTACTCCGCGATCAACTCCAACGGTTTCCGCTCCCTCGAAGAGAACCAGAAGGTTTCCTTCGACACCGAGCAGGGTCCCAAGGGTCCCCAGGCCACCAACATCCAGGCTCTCTAATCACTTAGAGTTCCGGGACCGTTAGGTTTCCTGAAGCAGGGTTTGCCGCACAGGCAAGCCCTGCTTCTTTTTTAACCCATCCTGCTTTTACCTCCGGTGGCGCGGAAGATCCTCGGCACGGTTCGGTTGGCCTGTTCCTCACTCATCAGGGCTTGGGCTGCGGACGTCCTTCTCCCCGATGTCGGCCGCGCCCAGGGCGGCCGCTGCCGCGCTGTGCGTGGGCTCGTGCTCGCGGACGCGGATTTCAGGGTGGTGCAGGTCCAGTGCTGGACGTTCCGAACGGATGCGCGGCAGCGACGTGAAGTTGTGCCGCGGCGGCGGGCAGGAGGTTGCCCACTCGAGCGAGGCACCGAAGCCCCAGGGATCGTCCACTTCAACCTTACGAGTGCTGCGCGCGGTGATGAAGACGTTCCAGAAGAACGGAATCAGCGAGGCACCCAGCAGCATTGACGAAACGGTGGAGAACTGGTTCATCCAGGTGAAGTTGTCCTCCACCAGGTAGTCCGCATAGCGGCGGGGCATGCCTTCCACGCCCAGCCAGTGCTGGATGAGGAAAGTGCCGTGGAAGCCCAGGAAGAGCATCCAGAAGTGGATCTTGCCCAGGCGCTCGTTCAGCATCTTGCCCGTGAACTTGGGCCACCAGAAGTAGAACCCGGCGAACATCGCGAACACCACGGTGCCGAACACCACGTAGTGGAAGTGGGCCACCACGAAGTAGGAATCGGAGACGTGGAAGTCCAGCGGCGGGGAGGCCAGGATGATGCCGGTCAGGCCGCCGAACAGGAAGGTGATGAGGAAGCCGATGCTCCACAGCATGGGCGTTTCGAACGTCAGCGATCCGCGCCACATGGTGCCGATCCAGTTGAAGAACTTCACCCCGGTGGGCACCGCAATCAGCATGGTCATGAACGCGAAGAACGGCAGCAGGACCGAACCGGTGACGTACATATGATGCGCCCACACCGTCATGGACAGCGCGGCGATGGAAATCGTGGCGTACACCAGGCCCTTGTAGCCGAAAATCGGTTTGCGGCTGAAGACCGGGAAGATCTCGGACACGATGCCGAAGAACGGCAGGGCGATGATGTACACCTCAGGATGGCCGAAGAACCAGAACAAGTGCTGCCACAGAATGGGGCCGCCGTTCTCCGGATTGTAGATGTGTGCACCGAAGCGGCGGTCGGCGCCGAGCGCGAACAGGGCGGCCGCCAGCGGCGGGAACGCCATGATCACCAGCACGGACGTAATCAAAGTGTTCCAGGTGAAGATCGGCATCCGCCACATGGTCATGCCCGGGGCGCGCATGCAGATGATGGTGGTGATGAAGTTGACCGCGCCGAGAATGGTGCCGAAGCCGGAGAGCGTAAGCCCGAAGACCCACAGGTCCCCGCCCAGCCCCGGACTGAACGTGGTGTTCGACAGCGGGGTGTAGGCGAACCAGCCAAAGGATGCGGCGCCCTGCGGGGTAATGAAGCCGGACACGGCGATGGTGGAACCGAACAGGAAGAACCAGTACGCCAGGGCGTTGAGCCGCGGGAACGCCACGTCCGGGGCGCCGATCTGCAGCGGCATGACAAAGTTCGCGAACCCGGCAAACAGGGGCGTGGCGAACATGAGAAGCATCACGATTCCGTGCATGGTGAACAGCTGGTTGTACTGTTCCTTGGTCTGCAGGATCTGCATGCCGGGCTGGAAGAGCTCGGCGCGGATCAGCAGCGCCATTACGCCGGCCAGGCTGAAGAACACGAAGGACGTGATCAGGTACAGGAACCCGATGGTCTTGTGGTCCGTGGTGGTGATCCAGTTGACCACCACGCGGCCCTTGCTCCGGGGAACGACGGCAGGCGCCGTTACGGATCCTGTACGTGAATGTCCGGTGATGGCCATTTTCCACCTCACAGCTGTTCCTGCACGGCAGGGCCGCTTTGCTTGGGCCCTACTAGCAGGCTACTCAGGATCGGGACCCCCGGAAAGGGGCCGGACGGATCCCTTGCCTGTCTGGCGGTTCCCTAGTGCAGCCCCATCGCCTCGCGCACCTCGTCCAGGATGTGGTGCATGGCCCGTTCTGCCACAACGGTGTCCCCGCGCGCCACCGCCGCGGCCACATCCTCATGCGCCTGCAGCGCCTCATTCCGCGGCTTGAACGGCATGAGCCCCTGCTTGGTGCGGCTGGTCAGTACCTCCGCCACCATGTCCTCCAGCGCCCGGAACATCTCGTTGCCGCAGCTCCTCAACAGCAGGCGGTGGAATTCGATGTCCGCGGCCAGGAAGGCCTGCAGGTCGCCCGCCTCGCCCAGCCTGCGCAGTTCAGTTCCGAGGGCAACGAGCTGGGCTCGTTCCGCCGCGCTCGCCCGGCGTGCGGCGCCGGCAGCAGCGATGGGTTCGACGGCGATGCGCAGCTCGGTCAGGCTGCTGTACTGGTCGGCGCGCCGCTCGGAGGCAAGGCGCCACCGCACGAGCTTGGGATCGTAGACGTTCCACAGGTCCGGCTCCTGCACCACGATGCCCACGCGGCGGCGTGAGTAGACCAGGTTCATGGATTCCAGGACCTTCATGGTGTCCCGCGCCACCGTGCGGGAAATGCCGTATTCCTGTTGCAGACCTTCAAGGGTCAGCCGGCTGCCGGGGGCCAGCGTGGCCGAGGCAATGGCGATGCCAACCGCCTCCAGGACACGCTCATGCATTGCGGGGGACGCCCCGCCGTCGTTCGCGTCATCCGCGTCCGGTACTGTCGCCGTCGACATTCTGTTCCGCCTTCCCGCGCCGAAGCGCATCCTCAGGATAGCCAAGAATGCACAAAAGGTATGACTTGTGACACGAAAAGATAGTATCTATCACAGCAAAAGGTGATACCTTATCGCGTAGCCCACTTCATCACGGGCACGCAGCGAGCTTCTTCGAAAGCCAAAGACGTCTTCTCCGGAGGTATGAACATGCAGTATCCACCCACGCATCTCGTGGTGATGGGCGTTGCCGGATCCGGCAAATCCACCCTGGCGGCAGCCCTGTCCAAGCGGCTGGGCTGGGCCTGTGCCGAGGCGGACGAATTCCACCCGCCGGCCAACATCGCCAAGATGACCCAGGGCATCCCGCTGCAGGACGAGGACCGCTGGCCCTGGCTGCGCCAGATCCGCGATTGGATGAGCGGGCAGGCGCAGGCCGGCTGCAGCACTGTACTGACCTGCTCGGCGCTGAAGAAGAGCTACCGGCGGTTGCTGTCCGAGGCCGAAGGCAGGGTCCTCTTCCTCCATCTCGACGGCGGCGCGGACCTGATCAGCCAGCGCATGCAGGGCCGGGAAGGCCACTTCATGCCGCCCACGCTGCTGCCCAGCCAGCTCGCCACGCTCGAGGCGCTCAGCCAGGAAGAGCTCGACGCCGGCAGCCTCCGGCTCGATATCTCCCGCTCGCCCGAAGAGCTGGTTGCCGCCGTCGTGCAGGCACTGAAGCTTCCCTCCGGACAGGCGCCCTGCGACCCGTAAAGCCCCAAAACGCCAACACAAAGTTCTGTTTCAAAGGAGAACCATGACCATCGAAGGATGGACCCAGACGCTGGGAGCAGGCCCCCTGCTGCTCATCGCCGCCGCCGCGATCCTCGCGCTGCTGTTCCTGATCATCAAGCTGCGCGTGCACGCCCTGATCGCACTGATCCTGATCAGCCTCGCCACCGCCTTCGCCACAGGCATCCCGGCCAACCAGGTGGTCCCGGTGCTGATCAACGGCTTCGGCACCACGCTCGGCACCGTGGCACTCCTGGTGGGGCTGGGCGCCATGCTCGGCCGCATCGTGGAAACCAGCGGCGGCGCCAAGGTGCTGGCCGACTACCTCATCGGCATCTTTGGTGAGAAGCGCGCCCCGTTCGCGCTGGGCCTCGCCTCGCTGATCTTCGGCTTCCCCATTTTCTTCGACGCCGGTCTGGTGGTCATGCTCCCGGTCGTCTTCGCCGTCGCCCACCGCCTGGGCGGGGGAGTGCTCCGCTACGGCCTGCCCGCAGCCGGCGCCTTCTCCGTGATGCATATCTTCCTGCCGCCGCACCCGGGCCCCGTCTCCGCATCCGCGTTCTTTGACGCCAACATCGGCCTGGTGACCATCGCCGGCCTCATCGTGGCAATCCCCACCTGGTACGTCACGGCCTACCTGTACGGCCTCTACACCGGCAAGAAGCTGGTCCTGCCTGTGCCGGAAATCCTGGGCCACGCCTCTGCCGAAGCAGAGGCCCACCCGCCCCGCTTCCGCACCATCGTGGCGCTGCTGCTCCTGCCGCTGGTCCTGATCTTCATGAACACGGGCCTGAACACCCTCGCTACCGCCGGCGTCCTGCCCGAAGGAGTAAAGGACGAGCAGTGGTACCAGGTCCTGCGGACCCTTGGTGAGACCCCGGTGGCCCTGCTGATCGCCGTGCTGGTGGCGATGTTCGTGCTGGGCGCCAAGCGCGGCAAGGACGCCGGTGCCCTGGAGAAACTGCTCGAGTCCTCCCTCGGCCCGGTCTGCTCCGTCATCCTGATCACCGGTGCCGGCGGCATGTTCGGCGGCGTGCTGCGCACCTCGGGCATCGGCAAGGCCCTGGCGGACGTCCTGGGCGACGTGGGCATCCCGCTGATCCTGGCAGGTTTCCTGATCTCCTCCATCCTGCGCATCGCCCAGGGTTCGGCAACGGTTGCCCTCACCACCACCGCGGGCCTCATCGCCCCGGCAGTGGCAGCGGCCGGGCTGAACGGCATGCAGGTGGCCGCCATGGTCTTGGCCGTGGCCGCCGGTTCCGTAGTGGTGTCCCACGTCAACGATTCCGGCTTCTGGCTGGTGGGCCGTTTCTTCGGCATGGACGTCAAGACCACGCTGAAGACCTGGACGGTCATGGAAACCCTGATCGGTGTGATGGGCTTCGCCATCGCCGCGGTTATCTTCCTGGTGGCCGGGCTGGCCGGCTAGCCGAGTTTCAGCCTGGAAGCGGCAGGTCCCCTTCCGATTGCCGGGAGGGGACCTGGCGCGTCTTGTCTATATGCGGCCTGTCAGCGGCGTTCCAGTACTCCGCACACTGCCGGATCAGTGGCTTCTGCCGGGAGGCCGGAGTTCAGCTCGCTCGCACCCTCGGGGTCGCTGAAGTTGTAGGTGCCGTTGCCGTCATAGTCCAGGCCGTGGATCACCAGGACGCCCTCGCCGGCGCGGATTGCGTCCGCTATCTGCTTGGCTGTACCGGTGCCGTCACTGCCCGGGTAGCCGAGGCCTGCCACGTCCGTGAACTCGATATTGCTGCGGCTGTAGTGGTAGCTGCCGTCCACGGAAACCGGGAAGCGGGCCACATCTAGGAAGCTGGCCGGGGAGGTGTCGCCGGTGGTGTTCAGGGATACCGCCACGGGGCCGTAGGCCGGGATGCCCTCCACGGTGTTGACCCGTCCATCGCCGTTGGCGTCCAGCGCGAGCGTGGGACACTCATTCATGGCCTGCTCGCCGTAGTGGATGTGCTGGGCGTGGGGTGCATCGGGTGACAGGCCGTGTGCGTGTACGTCAATGTGCTCAATCTTCTGGTTTTTCACGACGGCGGTGGCGGTCCCTGATGCGCCCGAGCCGTTCAGTTCGGACAGGGTTGCATGCAGGGTGACAGATTTGTCCACCCCATTCGAGCTTCCGGCAAGTACGGGTCCGGCCCCCACTGTCCCGGCCAGCAAAGCCACGGCGGAGACCCCTAGGGCCAGCTTGGAAATTCTTTTCACGATCCGCTCCCTTGATTCGTGCCGGGGAGGGATCCCTCCGGCTGTCAGTGATTCGGATCACTGCCTCCTGCGGATGGGTGCCGCGTCGTTGTTTAACGTGGGGAACGGGAACACCTGCCGGGCCGCCGTCGTTGTCTACTTTTGTGCGTCTCCGCCAGGTGCGCCGTCCTCCAGACTAAAGGAATCCCCTTGACTCCTCGCACCATCGTGATCACCGGCGCCAGCGACGGCATCGGCGCGGCAGCCGCCCGTTCGCTTGTGAAAGCTGGGGAGCAGATGGTCATCGTGGGCCGCTCCGCCGAGAAGACCCGCGCCCTCGCCAAGGAATTGGATGCGGACTACTTCCTCGCGGACTTTGCCGAGCTGGACCAGGTCCGTACCCTAGCCGCGCAGCTGAAGTCGGACTACCCGCGCATCGACGTCCTCGCCAACAACGCCGGCGGCATCATGGGAAAACGCAGCCTTACCGTGGACGGCAACGAGTCCACCTTCCAGATCAACCACCTGGGCCCGTTCCTACTCACCACGCTGCTGATGGATACCCTCACGGCCAGCAACGCAAAGGTCATCAACACCGCCAGCGCGGCGAACGGCTTCGGCAGGCTGGACCTGTCCGACCTCACCGCCGAGCACCGCTACTCCACCAACCGCGCCTACGGCACCGGCAAGCTCGCCAACATCCTCTTCACCTCCGAGCTGCACCGCCGGTTCAGCAACAAAGGAATTACGACCGCGGCGTTCCACCCGGGCGTGGTCCGCACCAACTTCGCTGCGGAGTCCACGAGCCCCTTCCGGCACGCCTACAGGACCCTGCTCAACCGGTTCATGCTGAGCCCGGAGCAGGGCGCGGACACCATGCTCTGGCTCATCAACGGCACGCCGGGCACCGACTGGATCTCTGGCGCCTACTACGCCAAGCGTGCCCTGGCCAAAGCCAACCCGCAGGCCTACGACGCCGAGCTGGCCCGGGGCTTGTGGGAGAAGAGCGCTGAACTGGTGCGCGCTGGCAACTAGGGGTTTCGGCCTGACCGGAATGCGTGACTTTTAGGCTCCAGCGCAGACGCAGACCCTGAAAGTCCGGGTGCGCCCGAGCCGAGGCAGCTCAAAAGCCGCGCATTTTGGTCACCGCTGTGGCGGCTACTCGCACCCGACGCCGTCGTTGTCTGAGTCCAGGCCGTAGATATCGCTACCCGTGACGCGCACAGGACCCTGCACATAGGCCGGACCGTTCCCGCTGCCGCCGGCGCAGTCGACGTCAGAAGCGATCGGAACACAGTCTGAATAGTTGGGGTCACAAGTTGGCGCAGCTGCAGCTGCCTGCGCCTCCCTTGCTGCTGCTTCCTCCGCGGCTCGGGCCTCAGCGGCAGCACGTGCTGCTGCCTCGGCAGCGGCCTGTTCGGCGGCTGCTTGCTCTGCTGCGGCCTGTTCGGCGGCTGCTTTTTCTGCTGCGGCTTGCTCTGCTGCGGCCTGTTCGGCGGCTGCTTTTTCAGCGGCAGCTTTCTCCTTAGCAGCCTGTTCTGCTGCAGCCTTGGAAGCTGCAGCTTCAGCCAAGTTCGCTTTGAGTTGTTGGGACGCTGATTCATCAAGCCAGGTGAGTTGGCCCGCTGCGTCAGCAGTACATATGTATGTGGTTCCGTTCGAGCTCGTCCGGCTGTCTGCGGAGGTGCAGGGAGCGTTTGCGAAGGCACTAGGAGTAGGCGAAGGGCTATCGGACGCAAAATTCGTCGCGCTGTCATTAGTGACAGCATCCACTGGGCTTGGTGAGCTGCTGCACGAAGAGAGTAACAGGGTTACCGCGATGGCTGAGGCCATGAACCTTCTTCTATCGCTGTCTGCATGGCTGAGTCGCGGCTCAAGTCGGCTGTGAATAGTGTGCATGGGTGCCCCACACATTCTGCAGAGTCTGATCTGAATGGCATGGCCAGAGTAGGCCTCGTCCATGAGCGCAGGAAGGATTAAACCCGAATCTTGATATCTCCTTTTGGCCACACTCTTCTTCGAGTAGCCCTAGCCCTGCCGGGCCTGTGCCTCGCCGATGATCCGGGCGCCCTCCGGGTAGGCGCCTGGGTTCGGCCCCGCGAAATTCAGCCGGACAAACGCCCCCGCCGGTTCCGCAGGGAACCACTCCGTCCCGGCGGCGATGATCACGCCGTTGTCCTCGCAGTCGCGGGTCAGCCGGGGCAGGTCCGTCCCGTCCGGCATCCGCAACCACAAGTTCAGCCCGCCCTTGGGCAGGAGCTCGATGTGTGCCTGCGGAACGTGCTCGCGGATGCTGGTCACAAGGAGGTCCCGCCGCGACTGCAGCTGCTGGCGCAGGCTGCGCAGATGCGTCTGCCAGCCCGGCTGCGTCACCACATCCAGCGCCGCGGCCTGCAGCAGCCCGCTCACGTACATCGACTCGGCCGCCCGGTGGGCCAGGATGCGCTCGCGTGCGGGCCCGCGCGCCACCACCGCCGCCACTCGGATGGCCGTGGAAACACTCTTCGTCAGCGACCGGATGTAGATGACATGGCCCGAGTCGTCCCGGGTGGCAACCGGCACGGGGTCCGAGGTGATGCCGAAGTCGTGCGCCCAGTCGTCCTCCACAACAAATGCCCCGTGTGCCCGTGCCACCTCCAGCACCTCCTCCCCACGCCCCGGCGCCCACTGCGCCCCGGTGGGGTTGGCATAGTTGGGCTGCGCGTAGAACACCCGCGCCCCGGTTTCCGTGAAAGCCCGGGCCAGTTCCGCCGGGTCCGGACCCTCGGGACCGCTCGGCACCGGGACCACCCGCACACCGGTCTGCGCCGCGGCAAGGATCGCGCCCCAGTACGTGGGCGACTCCATCAGCAGCGGCTGTCCGGCACCCACCAGCGCCCGGAAAATCGAACTGAGCCCGCTCTGGCTTCCGGGCAGCACGATCACATCACTAGGCATCGGGGGAGTGAAGCCGGCAGGAGTAGCGGAACCCAGTTCATGCGCGAACCACTGCTGCAGCTCCGGCATCCCGGCCGCCGGCGGGCGGGACAGTGCGGCGCTGCCGCGCGCGGCCCGGGTCAGCGCGCCCCGGACCAGCCGCTCGGGCAAAAGTTCCCGGTCCGGGTATCCCGCGTGGAACGAGATGGCGCTGTTCGGCACGTCGCGCATGGTGCTGGAGGAGGGAAGGACCGACGACGGCGACCGCAGCGCCGCCGTCTGCCAGCCATAGTCGGAGGGCCGGGCCGTCCGGACAGCACGCACGAAGGTCCCCACCCCCGGCCTGCTCTCGATCAGCCCCTGCGCCGTCAGCGCCTGCAGCGCCTTCTGGACCGTCACCGGGCTGGCCTGGTACTTGGCCACCAGCTGCCGCGTGGAGGGCAACCGGGCGCCGGGGGCAGCACCGGAAATCCAGCCCCGCAGTGCCAGGACGATCCGCGAACTGCTATCGTTGTTCATGAAAGACAATAGTAGCGCTACTGTCCAGCTCCGCCCGGCGATACCGGCCCGCGCAAAGCTAAGAAAGCAGGCCGGGCTCTGGTGGGGACTCCTGGGCGTGGCGGCTTTTTCCTTCACGGTTCCCTTCACCCGCGTAGCCGTTGAGGGCCTGGAACCGCTCTTCATCGGCTCCGGCCGCGCGGTCATCGCCGCAGGCCTGGCCGCCGCGGCGCTGGCACTCACGCGGCAACGGCTACCCGG
>NZ_JBNHFD010000084.1:0-18279 GCF_059089865.1 Arthrobacter sp. Y3221157 | reverse complement strand
CATGCCCCAGTACAGCGACGTGGCGCCGTTGAAGTAGATGTAATCCTGGACGGTGCCGCCGATCACGCAGACCACCTCGTCGCCGTAGCAAACGAAGGAAGTCGGCGACGTCGTGGCTGGTCAGGCGCTCCGCGCGGGAGGCCATAACCTGCACGCCGTGGCTGTGGTGGCGGTCAACCTTGGAGGGAACGAGCTGTTCGCCTTCCTCGGTGAAACCTGCGATCGACGGTGCGCCGATGCGCGCCTTTTCGGTTGTAGCTTCGGCAGTCATTAACCGACGGATCCTTCCATCTGGAGTTCGATGAGGCGGTTCAGCTCGAGGGCGTATTCCATGGGGAGCTCACGGGCGATCGGCTCGATGAAGCCGCGCACGATCATGGCCATGGCCTCGTCCTCGGGCATGCCGCGGGACATGAGGTAGAACAGCTGCTCCTCGCTGACGCGGGAGACCGTTGCCTCGTGTCCCAGCTGCACATCGTCCTCGCGGATGTCGATGTACGGGTAGGTGTCAGAGCGTGAAATGGTGTCCACGAGCAGGGCGTCGCAGCGCACGGTGTTGGCCGAGTGCTTGGCACCTTCACGGACCTGCACCAGGCCGCGATAGGCTGCACGGCCACCGCCGCGGGCCACCGACTTGGAGATGATGGAGCTCTTGGTGTTCGGCGCGATGTGGACCATCTTGGAGCCGGTGTCCTGGTGCTGGCCCTCACCGGCAAACGCGATGGAGAGGGTCTCGCCCTTGGCATGCTCGCCCACAAGGTAGACGGCCGGGTACTTCATGGTGACCTTGGAGCCGATGTTGCCGTCGACCCACTCCATGGTGGCGGCCTCTTCGCAGATGGCACGCTTGGTCACCAGGTTGTACACGTTGTTGGACCAGTTCTGGATGGTGGTGTACCGGACGCGGGCGCCCTTCTTGACGATGATTTCCACCACGGCGGAGTGCAGGGAATCCGAGGTGTAGATCGGTGCCGTGCAGCCTTCGATGTAGTGGACGTAGGAGTCTTCGTCGGCGATGATCAGGGTCCGCTCGAACTGGCCCATGTTCTCAGTGTTGATGCGGAAGTATGCCTGCAGCGGGATGTCGACGTGGACGCCCTTGGGGACGTAGACAAAGGACCCGCCCGACCACACGGCGGTGTTCAGCGAGGCGAACTTGTTGTCGCCCACCGGGATCACGGTGCCGAAGTATTCCTGGAAGATCTCCGGGTGCTCCTTCAGCGCGGTGTCGGTGTCCAGGAAGATGACGCCCTGGGCCTCGAGGTCCTCGCGGATCTGGTGGTAGACAACCTCGGACTCGTACTGCGCGGCAACACCGGAAACGAGGCGGCTGCGCTCGGCTTCCGGGATACCCAGCTTTTCGTACGTGTTCCGGATGTCCTCGGGCAGGTCTTCCCAGGTGGCTGCCTGCTTCTCCGTGGAACGGACAAAGTACTTGATGTTGTCGAAGTCGATGCCCGACAGGTCCGCACCCCAGGTGGGCATGGGCTTGCGGTCGAAGTACTTCAGGCCCTTGAGGCGCAGGTCGAGCATCCAGTCCGGTTCGCTCTTCTTGGCCGAAATGTCGCGGACTACCTCTTCGTCAAGCCCACGGCGTGCATTAGCGCCGACGTCGTTCTTGTCAGCCCAGCCGTACTCGTAGTTGCCGATGCCATGGAGCTCGGGATTCTTTTCCAGAATTTCCGAGATCACAGTGTTTTCGGCTACCGCTTTCTCTGATAGTTGGTCCGTCATCACGGCCTTTCTTGCTGATGGTTGATTTCTGCGTTCAGGCGGGCGGGGGCTGCCGGAGGCCTTGTGGGCTCCTGGACAGACGGCCTGCCTGTAGGAATGTGGGTGGTGCAGACGTGCCCGCCGCGGGACAGTGTGGAGAGCCGGCGCACGTCAACGCCCACCAGCCGCGAAAACACTTCCGTTTCCACGTCGCAGAACACGGGGAAGCGTGCGGCAAGCTGCTGGATCGGGCAGTGGCCCTGGCACAGCTGGACGCTGGACAGCGCGGCCGGCAGGGGTGCCTTGGCCTCGATGGTGGCGGTGGACGAGACGAAGTTGTCGCGGGTCAGGGCATCGGAAAGGGCCCGGGCGCGGTCGCTGATGTCCGGACCGGCCTTTTCGATCTCCGGCGCATACCGCCGTTCCATATCCGAGAATCGCTCGACGGCGAATGCGCGGACGGCGTCGGGCCCGGCAACCTTCTGCAGCTGCTGGAGGGCCAGGGCGGCGATGTCCAGGTAGTCATTGCCGAGGCTGGACTGGCCCTGGGAGCTAAGGACGTACCGCCTGGCGGGCCGGCCCGCGCCGGCACCGGACTTGGCTACCCTCTTGACTTCAATAACGCCGTCGCGGGATAAATGGTCCAGGTGGCGGCGCACCGCCGCCGGGGTGAATCCGAGCAGGTCGCCGAGTTCGGCGGCGCTGACAGGTCCGTGTTCCAGGACCGCCGCGAGGACGCGGTCGCGGGTACGCTCATCGGCATCAGCCACCGGACCGGTAGCCATCCGGCCCCGGTCTGCGGGAGCCTGGGAGGCTCCGTGCCCGGCAAAAGGCACAGCAGTAGCATTGCTCATGGAATACACAACACAATCATGGCGTAATTTAGTCCCCCGCTCCAGTAAGGACAGGCTGACCTCAGCCCGGGCTCCGGCAGGACGGCAGCTAATACTACTTCCCGTAGAATATTGGGGTGCGTTCCCCCCAATCCCCTGTTCTGTCCATCAGCGGGCTCATTAAGGATGTTGGTCCGCTGCCCAGCCTGGACGGAAAGATGCTCCGGGTGGTCAGCGGCGTTTCACTGACCGCCGAATGGGGACAGGTCACCGCACTGCTCGGGGCCAACGGGGCAGGAAAAACCACCACCCTTGAATGCGCCCAGGGCCTGCAGAAACGCACCGGCGGCAGCATCTCGCTGCTCGGGCAGGATCCGGCAACGGCAGGGGCCGGATTGCGGTCCCGCGTTGGTGTCATGCTCCAGGATGGCGGGCTCCCGCCGTCGGCACGCCCTATTCCGCTGCTGCGCCACATTGCCGGACTGTATGCCCGGCCCTGGCCGGTGGATGAGCTGGTCCAGCGCCTGGGGATTGATACTTTCAGCCGCACGACGGTCCGCAGGCTTTCCGGCGGGCAGAAGCAGCGCCTGGCCCTTGCGGCTGCCCTGATCGGCAGGCCGGAAGTCCTCTTCCTCGACGAGCCCAGCGCGGGCCTGGACCCCCAGTCCAGGCAGCTGGTGTTCGACCTCATTGCGGAGCTCCGCGACGCCGGGATGGGAATCATCCTCACCACGCACCTCATGGATGACGCCCAGCGCCTTGCGGACTACGTCTACATCATTGACGGCGGCCGGAACGTTGCCGAGGGAACAGTGCAGGAACTGCTACAGCGCGCCCCGGAGGTAGAGGCAGGTGCCGAACACGTCCGGACACTGTTTTTTGAAGCACCCCCGGGGCTTGACCTTTCCGCGGTCCTGCCGGCCGTCATCGATGTAACCGAGGACCGGGCCGGCAGCTACTGCGTCACGGGTGCATTAACGCCCCACCATCTCGCCGCCCTTGCCGCATGGTGGGAAGCGCATGACATCATGCCGGGTTCGATGAGCCTGCAGGCGCGTAGCCTTGAAGACGTCTTTCTGGATATTTCGGGAAAGGACATCCGATGACCCGGAACCCCGCCGCCGCAGTCCTGACCGGACCTGCCGGCCAGCAGGAGCCTGCCACCCTGCTGCGGCGCGTGCTGCTGCAGGGCAAGTACGAGTCGCTGGCGATGCTGCGGAACGGGGAACAGCTGATCCTTGCCGTTGTGCTGCCGCTGCTTGCCCTGGTCGGCCTGACCGTGACGCCGTTCCTGGACGGAATGGGCGCCAGCCGGATCGATGTGGCCGTTCCAGGCATCCTGGCCCTCTGCGCCATGTCCACAGCCTTCACCGGGCAGGGCATCGCTACCGGTTTCGACCGCCGCTACGGCGTGCTCCGCCTTCTGTCCACCACTCCCCTGGGCCGCGGCGGACTCATTACCGGGAAGGCGCTCTCGGTCCTGGCGGTACTGTGCCTGCAGGTTGCAGTGGTCACTGCCGTGGCGCTGGCGCTGGGCTGGCAGCCGCTGGCGGCGGGCTGGCTTCCCGGGCTGGCGCTGCTGGCACTGGGCGCGGCCGCCTTCACTGCGCTGGGCCTGCTGGTGGCGGGAACCGTCCGGCCGGAGGCCACCCTCGCGATCACCAACCTGCTGTGGATCCTCCTGGGTGCCCTGGGCGGCATTGTTCTGCCCGCCGAAAAGCTCCCGGCAACGGCCCAGTCTCTGGTCGGTTTCCTGCCGTCCGGCGCTTTGGGCGAATCCCTGCGCGAGGCATTCCTTGGCGGCGGCCTGAACGCCGGCGCCGCCCTCATACTGTTGCTCTGGACCCTGGTCGCCGGGGCAGCAGCCATCCGTTGGTTCAAGTGGAATTGAGATAATCGTGAGCACGGCTTCACGCCTACCCCAACTGGCCGGGCGCCTGGTATCAAGGCTGCCCCGCACCGTGGACGCCCGGGTGCGCCGCCTCGCCGTCGCCTCCCTGATCGGCCAGACACTTCTCGTGGTCACAGGCGGGGCGGTCCGGCTGACCTCTTCCGGCCTTGGCTGCCCCACCTGGCCGCGCTGCACGGAAACATCGCTGGTCAACACCCCTGAGATGGGCATCCACGGCTTCATCGAGTTCGGCAACCGGCTCCTCACTTTTGCGCTGGCCGCCGTCGCCGCCCTCATGCTGGTCTATCTGTGGAACCTTCGCAAGGAACGCAGGGACCTCTTCCTCCTCGCCCTCGGCCTGCTCGCCAGCATCCCCGCCCAGGCAGTGATCGGCGGGATCACCGTCCTGACCAACCTCAACCCCTGGGTGGTGGGCCTGCACTTCCTGGTGTCGATGGCCCTGGTGGTGTTTGCCACCCTGCTGGTGAACCGGGCCTTTGGCAGGACCGGCAGGTTCATGGCCTACCGGCACCGCGCCCTGCCGGGAATCATGCGCCCGGTGACGTCCGCCGTCGCGCTTTTTTCCGCCCTTGCCGTGATGCTCGGCGTGGTAGTGACGGGAGCCGGTCCGCACGCCGGCGACGCGGACGCGCCGCGGAACGGCCTTGACTGGGACCTGTTTTCCCACATCCATGCGGTTCCGGCGTACCTCATTACCGCCGGTACGGTCGTGGCCCTGGCGCTGGTGTTCATGCGCGGCATCACCGGCCCGTTCCGGACTGCCGTGCTGGGGCTCCTGGGCGTGACGGTCCTGCAGGCAGTCATCGGCTTCACCCAGTACTACAACGGCATTCCGGTGCTGCTCGTGGCCGCCCACATGCTGGGGGCGGCGCTGCTCATGTCCGCAGCCACGAACGCCTGGGACATCGCCCGCTCCAGCCCGGTGGAGTAGGACTCCACGACAAGTCAGCAAAGTGCGAAGCGCCCCGGTTCCAAGGAACCGGGGCGCTTCGCGTCATGGGCCGCTACTTTCACCCCGGGTCAACGCACCGGCCCGGCGTTCGCCAATTCCGCAGCAGGGGCCGCATCCAGGAACTCAATCCCGGATGCGTTGACCAGCAGCACGCGCGCCGTCGCGATGTCGTAGAACAGGCCCGTTGCCTGCACGGCACCCCTTGCCAGCGCGGGACCGATCACCGGGTGGGTTTCCAGCTTCGCAAGCTGCACCGCCACGTTGACCATCCCCAGCTGGTCCGCTTCGCCGTAACCGGCCTCGGCTGCAGCCAACGCCACCGGGTGGCCCGCCTGCAGCTCCTCGTAGCTTGGCCGCGCATGTTCCAGCCAGGCGTCAAACCCTGCACCGAGGGATGTGGCAGTGCTGCCGCCGGCGTCCGCGATGACGGCCTTCATGGCCCCGCAGTTCGAATGCCCGCAAACCACGATTGATTTCACGCCCAGGCCTCTGACGGCAAAGGACAGGGCGGAATCGATGGAGGCATCCTGCCCGTCGTGGCACACCACGTTCCCGATGTTCCGCAGCGTCAGCAGGTCGCCCGGGCCGCTGCTGGTGATCAGGTTGGGGTTCACGCGGGAATCCACGCAAGCGATGAACAGCGCGTCCGGGTTCTGGCCTTCCGCCAGGTTCTGCACCATGGGCCGGACCTTGTCTGCAAAGCGGCGGTGGTATTTGTTGATCCCCATCAGGAGCGAACGCCGCGGGTCCCGTCCGGCCTCCTGCGCCGGCCCGCCCGCCTGCCACGAGCTCCTGGGCGGCAGCGGGAGTTCGCTGGCTTCCTTCCGCTGGGGGGCGCGGTCCGCAGCATCGCGGAACAGGCTGTTGCCGTGCTCCTCAACATGGACGGTACCCCCGGCGGCTTCGTACTGGCGGCGCCAGGCGAGCACCGCCTCCCGGAACGCATGATCCAGGTAGTCGGCGTTCAGTTCCACCACAACGTCCTTGCGCTCCGGAACCGAATGCAGCACCCGGTTCAGCCGCGGCAGGGAGAAGAAGCTGCAGGACCCGTTGATGGTGATCCGCCACAGGACCGACGGCGGCACGGGCTGGTGCGCCTGGACGGACGCGCGCAGCACGCGCCACAGCACGCTGGCCGCGGCCAGCGCCAGCCCGATGAGGACGCCCTCCAGCAGGTTGAGGAAGACGACGCAGAGCAGCGTGACGGAGTAGATCAGGAAGTCTCCGGTGCGGAGGCTGGTGCGGATATCCGCCACCTTGATCAGCCGGGCACCGATCACCACGAGCAGTCCGGCGAGGACAGCCATCGGTATGAGCTGGATGAGGCCGGCGAAGAGGGCCGAGAAGGTCAGGACCCAGACACCGTGCAGGACCGCCGAGGTCCGCGTGGCGGCACCGGCTTCCACGTTGGTGGCGCTGCGCACGATGACGCCCGTGACGGGAAGTCCGCCCAGGGAGCCGGAGACGATGTTGGCTGCTCCCTGGCCCATCAGTTCCCGGTTCAGGTTGGTGCGTGGTCCTGCCTGCATTTTGTCGACGGCGACGGCGGACAGCAGCGATTCGATGCTGGCGATCAGGGCCATGGAGAGGACGGCGAATGCAGCGGCCCGCCAGTTGCCGTCCGGCAACTGGGGCAGCGCAACGGCGTCGAAAATCGAACCGGAGAAGGAGATGCGCTCAACGGCGGGCGCAAACGCAACGGACAGGGCCGTTCCGGCGGCGACGGCGGCCAGCGGCCCCGGAATCCGCCGCACTGCCGGCGGCAGGTGCTTCCAGACAAGCAGGATGGCCACGACGGCGAGGCCCAGCAGCGCGGCATGGAGTTCGAGGTTGGTGATGGCCGACGGAAGGGCAGTCAGGTTCTCCAAGGCTGAACCAGCCGCCCGGGAGCCGAGCAGGACGTGGATCTGCTGCAGGATGATCGTGATGCCGATGCCGGCGAGCATCGCCTTCACCACCACCGGCGAGACCGCCAGTGCTGCCCTGCCGACGCGGCTGATACCCAGCAGGAGCTGGACGACGCCTGCCGCGGCCGTGATGGCGCAGGTTACCTGCCAGCCGAATTCCTGGACCAGTCCGGCCACGATGACGGTCAGTCCGGCAGCGGGCCCGCTCACCTGGAGGGGCGAGCCGCCCAGGCTGCCGGCCACGATGCCGCCCACGGCGGCTGCGATAAGGCCGGCCATGATCGGGGCGCCGGAAGCCGCGGCAATGCCTAGGCTCAACGGCAGGGCCACAAGGAACACCACCAGCGACGCAGGAAAGTCCGAGCGGAGGTGTTTGAGGAAGTGCGGGGTCCGGGATCTGTTCGTGCTTCCGGATTGGTTGGCTGCCGGGGGACTGGAACTGGGAACGGTGGTGGGGTCGGATTCCTGTGCCATGGATTTCCTTTGCTCGCGGGCCGGATCCATTCCAGAGTAGGCAGACAGTCATGAACAGTGACATAAAACGTGATCGATATGACAATTGCTGTCATGCCGTGTCCGTCCAGCGCCGGCGCATGATGCTTGCCTGATTCTGCCCAAGAATTGCACTTGCACTATCAAGAACCAGGGAAGTCTTGATGCGGCGGGGGCATGCTGATTCCAGCAGCACACCCGACGGGACCAACCGCTCCGCCGGCGCCTTAGGCAACAAGCGATATTCGTGGGGCAGGAAGAGCTATGAAGCAAACAGCAGCGCTGGAAGTAATATCCGTCGTCCGCGGCAGCACCACTGACCGCCCAGCGGCCTGACATGAAACGCATAGCAGAGCGCCAGGCCCTCGGCAGGCCAGCATGCACGGGCACGGACGTCAAAGCGCCGGGCGGGCCCGGTTACCCCACCGGAAGATGGACTCCAAACGTTGCTCCACAGGCATGGAACTCCGGTAACTGCATTCAAGACGGCGAGCAGCTCTGGCCCGACTGCCGCGACTGAAAGCCGGAGCGCCGCGCCCGGTCTTGGCGGAAACTGTATAACCTTCAGCCTGCGGTGGATGGAACGTTCGCCGCGAAGCTGCGCAATGGCGGACAGTCCTGCATTGGAGCCAACCGCATCAACCGGCTGCGACTCGGCAGGCCACTTCTTCGCCCCGACCGGCCGGCTAATCGTGGGCATCAACCAAGGCGTCCCGTCCAACGCTCCTGCGCTCGTCGGCGGCATCACGCAGTCAGGCCTTGGACGCGGAAGCGCCGAAGGTTCGAAGAATTCGAAACAATCCGCTTCTACAACGTGGCTCCACGCCCGACTGACTAACACACGCTCCCGGAACTCGTCAGCCTGACCCGGCGGGGACAGCTGACAACTGGCAGGAGCGACCACTGAGACCGGCGCCAGGGCGCCGGTCTCCCGCATATGTAGTGACGGAGACGCCGCCGGTGTACTATTGTTGACAATCTACGATCTGCGAGAAAGGTCAAGAGAGATGCGACAAAGTCGTCGTTCATCTGCATGCAGAGCCCGCCGGCGCCACCACCGCTTTAAAGTCGGGACCCACCAAAGGTGCAAAGGGGCTTCTTAACCCCGCCAGTGGAGGAGACGAGCGCCTTTCCGGATACTGGGGGGCGTGGGCGTAGTGCTCATCCTGATAGTAGTCACCGCAGCCGGCATAGTGACCAGCTCCAGTGCTGTCCTGCAGGTTCAACGGCGCCCCACAAGCACAGGCAGCAACGAAAAATCCTGCCTGCCGCTGTTGCAGGTCATTGCCGGGATCCTTGCCCTGGGCTCGATCGTTCTCGCTACTCATTTTCAACTGGGTGCGTTGCGATGACTGAAGCCACATCCATTGCGCCCACGGATCCGAGTTCAACGGCTCCAAAACCATCCCCTGCCGGAGCCCCAACCCCTCGAGGGCCTGAGATGGTGTTCCATGATCCCCTCTCCCATTACCTGCCCGGGACGCCTGCAGGTATCTCTCTTCACGGGTCATCCATCCATCACGCACGACCGAGCTGAAAACGTGCAGCTAAGAGAAAAACTGCTAGCCGGGCCGCCGCGATAGAAGCTGTTTCGCGCGACCTGAAACTTCTTGCACTAAGCAAAGGAAGCACCGCGGGCTAGCTCCCGGCCCCGGCTCGCGGCGGGAAGCCGTCCCCGGGGAACCGCGCCGAAAACGCGAACGGGCCGCACCCTCGATGAGGGAGCGGCCCGCACGTCAGGATCGTGTCAGGCGGGTCGGCGCTCAGTCGAAGCCGTGGCAGTAAACCTTGCGAATGGTTTCGGTCACCACCCAGCGGCCCGACCAATCCTTGGGCTGCACGATCACGTCACCACCGGAGATCTCGTAGCTGGTGCCGGTGGCGCCGTCGGTAACGGTTGCGCGGCCGCTCACGATGTAGCACACCTCGGTGTCTTCCCGAGGAGTCACATCCCAGCCTCCGGGCTGGCACTCCCAGACACCCGTCTTGATGGCGGTGTCGAACTTCAGGATCGACGTCTTCGGGTCGCCCGAGTCGTAGCCAGGACGGTGACCATTGGGCTCGAGCTCCCCGACGATTTTGGCCGCAGGCACGTACACGTACGGACGCATAAAGTTCTCCTTTTGTCGCGTTGTCAATTGTTGACAATCGTAATGGATCGCGAAGCCAATGTCTACACATGAAGATTCATCAAAACTCACGGAGGTACCCGCAGGAGTGCGTCATCGACAAGTGACGAGATCGTGAACTGGGGAAGCAATTCTCGGGGAACGCAGCCCTGCACCCTATGGAACGGACTGGAGAGCAGACTGCGTCTCTATTTCTCGGTCGACCATTGAACTTGCAGCGACCTCCATATCATCGCCGTTGAGCACGAGAAGTTGGCTGCGTTCGCTTTGGAAGGTGACATCGACGGTTTCCGCCAGGAGATGCCAATCAGTTCCACAATGCGCTTCGCGCCGAAGATGCAGACCAGACGCAGGTTTAGTCCCGCTGCGACGGGGGAAAGCGGGTCCGTGCCGACAGGCGCCGGACTTAGCCTCCCATAACGGCCGGACCGATGAACGGGTCAACAGCCAGCGCAATGAACAGCAGGGTCAGATAGCTGATGGAACCGTGGAAGACCTTCATGGCACGCTTGCCGGAGATCTCTTCACGCTGGGCCTGGTTGTACAGGGAATGTGATTCGTACAGGAACCATGCACCGGCGAGGACCGCGGTTGCCGTGTAGACCCATCCCGCACCGCCGGCCGGAACCAGGAGGAGCGAGCAGGCCACCATGGCCCAGGCGTAGAGGACCACCTGGACAGAGACCACCTTGGCGCCAGCGATGGCTCCCAGCATGGGCACCTTTGCGTTGCGGTAGTCCTCGCCGTACCGCATGGACAGCGGCCAGTAGTGCGGCGGCGTCCAGAGGAAGATCACCATGAAGAGGATGATGGCGGGCCATTCCACGGTATTGGTTACGGCCGCCCAGGCAATCAGCACGGGAAAGCAGCCTGCGGCGCCGCCCCAGACAATGTTCTGTGCGGTGCGGCGCTTGAGGATGATCGTGTAGATCACCACGTAGAAGAAGATGGCGCCCAGGCCCAGCCAGGCGGACAACGGGTTGGCCCCGAACCATAGGATGGCGATGGCCGCTGCCCCCAGGACCCACGAGAACACGAGTGCCTCGCGCGGGGTGACCTCGCCGGTCACGAGCGGACGGTTTTCGGTGCGGTGCATCAGTTTGTCGATGTCGCGGTCGATGTAGCAGTTGAAGGCACCGGCACTGCCTGCCGCGAAGGCACCGCCCACCAGAGTGGCCAGAATCAGTCCGATGGAGGGGAAGCCGCGCTCCGCGTAGATCATGGTGGGCAGCGTGCTGACCAGCAGCAGTTCGATAACGCGGGGTTTGGTGAGGGCGAGATACGCCTTGGCCTTACGGGCAAACCCGGCACCTGACGACCGGGATGCGTTCAGCGGCGTATCTGTTGTGCTCACGGTGGCAGTCACCCGTTCTGTGTGGCAGTTGTGTCTGGCGGTGCAGCTACGGACGGCTGGAAAGGTCCGCTGCCCGGCATTGGCCTCCGAATATCATACCGTGCCGCCACCCTCCCACCTGCCCGCTGATATGCGCACTTGATCGCTCGGGTGCCAATTCGAGCAAATTAACTCAGGCTCACTTCAGGCTGATTCATATAAGGGGAAATTGCGTCCAAATCCTGAGATTTGCGCTGCCCGGACTTTGGAATGGAGCTAAGCTGTCACCAGATCAGCACGCAGCAGGGAAGCGGTGGAAAACGCATTCCCAGATTGCAAGTGGCTGAGTGAGAGATCAACGTTTCGATGGTGAACGGCTGGTACACACCGCAGCGGGCGCCACACAGCGTGCCTTTACTCGGACCCGGTGTGCCGCCTGCCATCAGCACAGAGAGGGGCCCGGTTTTCGTGCCACATTTGGAAGAGCAAGAACTGTCTTGGACCGACCTGGACCAGCGCGCCGTGGACACCGTCCGCGTGCTGGCCGCCGATGCCGTGGAGAAGGTTGGCAATGGCCACCCCGGCACTGCGATGAGCCTGGCTCCGGCCGCTTACCTGCTGTTCCAGAAGCTGATGCGCCACGATCCGCGGGATCCGGACTGGATCGGCCGTGACCGCTTCATCCTCTCCCCCGGCCACACGTCGCTGACGATCTACATCCAGCTGTTCCTCTCCGGCTACGGCCTGGAGCTGAAGGATCTGCAGGCGCTGCGGACCTGGGGGTCGCTGACCCCCGGCCACCCGGAGTACAAGCACACCGCCGGCGTGGAAATCACTACCGGCCCGCTGGGCCAGGGCCTGGCCTCCTCGGTCGGCTTTGCCTACTCGCAGCGCCGCCAGCGCGGCCTGTTCGACGCCGACGCCGCCCCGGGCACCAGCCCGTTCGACCACACCATCTGGGTTATCGCGTCCGACGGCGACCTGCAGGAAGGCGTCACGGCCGAGGCTTCCTCGCTGGCCGGCCACCAGGAACTGGGCAACCTCGTTGTCATCTACGACGAGAACCACATCTCCATCGAGGACGACACCGACATCGCCTTCACCGAGGACGTCCTGAAGCGGTACGAGGCCTACGGCTGGCACGTCCAGCGCGTTGACTGGACCAAGACCGGCGAGTACAAGGAAGACGTCCAGGAGCTCTACTCCGCGCTGCTTGCTGCGAAGGCCGAGACCTCCAAGCCGTCCATCGTGTCGCTGCGCACCATCATCGGCTACCCCGCCCCGAAGAAGCAGAACACCGGCAAAATCCACGGTTCGGCCCTGGGTGCCGAGGAAGTCGCTGCGCTGAAGACGGTGCTGGGCTTCGATCCCGCCAAGTCCTTCGAGGTTGACGAGGAAGTCCTGGCCCACGCCCGCTCGGTGGTGGACCGCGGCGCCGCAGCCCGCAAGGAATGGGAGGAGTCCTTCAACGCCTGGCAGGCCGCCAACGCCGAAGCCGCCGCGCTGCTGCAGCGGATTGAGGCCAAGGAACTTCCGGCCGGTGTGGACGAGGCCCTGCCGGTCTTCCCGGCCGGCAAGGACGTTTCCACCCGCGCCGCGTCCGGCAAGGTCCTGAACGCCCTCGGCCCGGTTCTTCCCGAACTCTGGGGCGGCTCCGCCGACCTCGCCGAGTCCAACAACACCACCATCGAAGGTTCGCCCTCGTTCGTCCCGGCGTCCAAGCAGACTGACGCCTGGTCCGGCAACCCGTACGGCCGGGTCCTGCACTTCGGCATCCGCGAGCACGCCGCCGCCTCGATCGTGAACGGCATCAGCCTGCACGGCCGCACCCGTGCGTTCTCCGGCACGTTCCTGATCTTCAGCGACTACCAGCGTCCGGCGATCCGCCTCGGCGCGCTGATGGGAGTCCCGTCCCTGTATGTGTGGACCCACGACTCCATCGGCCTGGGCGAGGACGGGCCCACCCACCAGCCGGTAGAACAGCTCGCCTCCCTGCGCGCCATCGTGGGCCTGGACGTCGTCCGCCCCGGTGACGCCAACGAAGTGGCAGTTGCCTGGAAGACCATGCTGGAAAACCACGACAACCCGGCCGGCATAGTCCTGACCCGCCAGAACATCCCCACCTGGGAACGCGGCGAGGGTGTAGCCTCCGGTGACACCTTCGGCTCCACCGCCGGTGTTGCCAAGGGCGGTTACGTCCTGGCCGAAGCGTCCAAGGACGGTGCCACCGTCCCGGCCGACGTCATCCTGATCGCCACCGGCTCCGAGGTCCAGCTCGCCGTCAAGGCCCGCGAAACCCTGCAGGCCGAAGGCATTGCCGCCCGCGTCGTGTCCATGCCGTGCGTTGAATGGTTCAACAAGCAGGACGCCGCCTACCGCGAATCCGTTCTGCCTGCCGCCGTCAAGGCCCGCGTGTCCGTCGAAGCAGGACTTGCCCTGGGCTGGAAGGAATTCGTCGGCGACGCCGGCCGTTCCATCAGCCTCGAGCACTACGGCGCTTCCGCCGACTACAAGCGCCTCTTCCAGGAGTTCGGCATCACCGCGGAGGCAGTCGCCGCCGCCGCCAAGGACTCCCTCGCCGGCCTCCAGGCCTAAACCCAGAACACTTGAGGAGATAAACCATCATGACTACTCCCACCCAGCAGCTCTCCGACGCCGGAGTTTCCATCTGGCTTGACGACCTGTCCCGCGGACGCCTGGAAACGGGCACCCTGGCCAAGCTCATCGAAGAGAAGAACGTGGTTGGCGTGACCACCAACCCGTCCATCTTCCACGCCGCCATCACCGCCGGCACCGACTACGACGCGACCATCGCCAAGCAGGCCGCCGCCGGTGCCAGCATCGAAGACACCATCTTCGAAATCACCACCACCGACGTCGCCGACGCCTGCGACCTCTTCGCCCCGGTGGCAGCAGTCACCAACGGCGTGGACGGCCGCGTCTCCATCGAGGTGGACCCCCGCCTGGCCTGGGACACCGCCGGTACCATCGCCGAGGCTAAGCACCTGTTCAAGAAGGTCAACAAGGACAACGTCCTGATCAAGATCCCCGCCACCCTGGAAGGCCTTGAGGCGATCACCGCCACCCTGGCCGAGGGCATCAGCGTCAACGTGACCCTGATCTTCTCCCTGGAGCGCTACCGCGCCGTCATCAACGCCTTCCAGTCAGGCCTGGAACAGGCCAAGGAAAACGGCCACGACCTCTCCAAGATCCACTCCGTGGCCTCCTTCTTCGTCTCCCGCGTGGACACAGAGATCGACAAGCGCCTGACTGCCATCGGCACCGATGAAGCCCTCGCCCTCAAGGGCAAGGCCGGCGTCGCCAACGCCCGCCTGGCCTACCAGGTCTACGAAGAGCTCTTCGCCACCGAACGCTGGAACCTGCTGGCCCAGTCCGGCGCCCGCCCGCAGCGGCCGCTCTGGGCCTCCACCGGCGTGAAGGACCCGGCCTACCCGGACACCCTCTACGTCACCGAGCTCGTCGCCCCGGGCGTGGTGAACACCATGCCCGAGAAGACCCTGGATGCCACCTTCGACCACGGCGTGGTCACCGGGAACACCATCAGCGGCACCTACGCCGAGGCCAATGCCACCCTCGACGCCCTGGAGAACCTCGGCGTCTCCTACAACGACGTCGTCGCGATCCTGGAATCCGAAGGCCTGGACAAGTTCGTGGCCAGCTGGAAGGAACTCCTGGCCGACGTCGAAGGTGCCCTCGCCTCCGCACGGAAGGCTTCCTAGTCCCAGATGAGCACTCTCAGCTACGACGCCACCGGCGCAGCACAGCAGGCACTCGAGCAGCACATTCCCACCCTGGTGGCGGATCGGATTGCCACCCGGATCTTCGCCAAGGACCACACCCTGTGGGGTACGGACGCCGAGTCCGAGTCGGCAATCCGGCTTGGCTGGGTGGAAGCAGCCACCGTCTCCCAGCCCCTGGTGCAGGACATCCTGGAACTCCGTGACGCCCTTCGGGCCGAGGGTGTGACCCGCATCGTGCTTTGCGGCATGGGCGGATCCTCGCTGGCACCCGAGGTCATTGCCGGTACCGCCGGCGTCGAGCTGACAGTGCTGGACAGCACGGACCCGGACCAGGTCCGTGCTGCCCTGGCGGACCGGCTGGCCGAGACTGCGATTGTGGTCTCGTCCAAGTCGGGCTCCACCGTGGAAACGGATTCCCAGCGCCGCGTGTTCGAGAAGGCGTTCAACGACGCCGGCATCGACGCCGCAAGCCGGATCATCATTGTCACCGATCCGGGTTCCCCGCTGGACAAAGCTTCCCGTGAGGCCGGCTACCGTGCGGTGTTCAACGCCGACCCCAACGTGGGCGGCCGTTTCTCGGCGCTGACCGCCTTCGGCCTCGTGCCGTCGGGCCTGGCCGGCGTGGACATCCAGGCCTTCCTGGATGAAGCCGAAGAAGCTGCGGAAATCCTCAATGAGGACGCACCGGAGAACATCGGCCTGGCCCTCGGTGCTGCGCTGGGCGGCACCACGCCGCTGCGCAACAAGATCGTGATTGCCGAGGACGGATCCGGCATTGTCGGTTTTGCCGACTGGGCCGAGCAGCTCATCGCGGAATCGACGGGCAAGCTGGGCACGGGTGTCCTGCCGGTTGTTGCAGGCCCCGCCTCCCCCGAGGTCAGCTACGGCGCCCCGGACGTGCTGGTGGTGCGCCTTGTGAACGCAGACGCCGACGTCGAACTCGGCGAAAACCAGGTAGCCATCGCCGGCGGCCTGGCAACGCAGATGATGGTGTGGGAGTTCGCAACGGCCGTCGCCGGCCGCCTGCTGGGCATCAACCCGTTCGACCAGCCGGACGTGGAGGCAGCCAAGGTCGCTGCCCGCGGCCTGCTGGACGCACAGCCCGAACCCACGGCTGCGGCGTTTGTCGACGGCGCCATCGAGGTCCGCGGCGGCGACTGGCTCGGTGACGCAGCCACCGTCGAAGGTGCCGTGAAGGCCCTGCTGGGCACGCTGTCCCCGGACAGCTACCTCAGCGTCCAGGCTTACTTCGACCGCCTGGCCTTCGCGGAACTGGAAGGCATCCGCGACGAGCTCGCGGCCGCCACCGGCCGGCCCGTGACCTTCGGCTGGGGTCCGCGCTTCCTGCACTCCACCGGGCAGTTCCACAAGGGCGGTCCCGCCATCGGTGTGTTCCTCCAGGTGACGGCATCGGCCGCGGAAGACCTGGCCATCCCGGACCGGCCCTTCACGTTCGGTGAGCTGATTTCCGCGCAGGCTGCGGGCGATGCCCAGGTCCTGGAAGGACACGGCCGCCCCGTCCTCCGCCTGCACCTGACCAACCGTGCCGCCGGCGTGGCGCAGCTGCAAGACATCATCGCAGCGCTCTCCGCCCGCGCATCCGCAACCGAAAGCTAAAGGCGCACAAGCACTATGCCAGAAACTGAATACGGCAGGAAGGCCGCGGGCCGGGGGCGGAATCCGCTCCGGGATCCGCGGGACCGCCGTTTGAACCGGATTGCGGGTCCGTCGTCGTTGGTGCTCTTTGGGGTGACGGGCGATTTGGCGCGGAAGAAGTTGATGCCGGCGGTGTATGACCTGGCGAACCGGGGGTTGTTGCCGCCGAGTTTCGCGCTGGTGGGCTTCGGGCGCCGGGAGTGGAGTGATGAGGATTTCGCCGCTCAGGTGAAGTCCTCGGTGCAGTCGTATGCGCGGACGCCGTTTGATGAGGCGGTGTGGAACCAGCTCGCCGAGGGCATCCGGTTCGTGCAGGGCGAGTTCGACGACGACGGAGCGTTCCAGCGGCTCGGTGACACGGTCAAGGAACTCGATGAGGTCCGCGGCACCCGCGGGAACCACGCGTTCTACCTGTCGATCCCGCCGAAGGCGTTTGAGCAGGTATGCCGGCAGTTGTCCAAGCACGGGCTCGCGCAGGCCGACGGGGACAAGTGGCGCCGCGTGGTGATCGAGAAGCCGTTCGGGCACGACCTTGAGTCTGCCCGGAAGCTCAATGACATTGTGGAGTCCGTGTTCCCGCCGGACGCGGTGTTCCGGATCGACCACTACCTGGGTAAGGAAACGGTCCAGAACATCCTGGCGCTGCGGTTCGCGAACCAGCTGTTTGAGCCGTTGTGGAACGCGAACTATGTGGACCATGTCCAGATCACGATGGCGGAGGACATCGGCACCGGCGGCCGGGCGGGGTATTACGACGGCGTGGGCGCGGCCCGCGACGTGATCCAGAACCACTTGCTGCAGCTGCTGGCCCTGACCGCGATGGAGGAGCCCATCTCCTTCAACGCCGATGACCTGCGCGCGGAGAAGGAAAAAGTCCTCGCTGCGGTCAAGCTCCCCGAAGACCTGTCCACGCACTCGGCGCGGGGGCAGTTCACCGGCGGCTGGCAGGGCGGTGAGCAGGTCCAGGGCTACCTGGAGGAAGAAGGCATCCCCGCGGACTCGACCACGGAAACCTACGCGGCGATCCGGGTGGACATCCACACCCGCCGCTGGGC
This sequence comes from Arthrobacter sp. Y3221157, assembly GCF_059089865.1. NCBI lineage: Bacteria > Bacillati > Actinomycetota > Actinomycetes > Micrococcales > Micrococcaceae > Arthrobacter > Arthrobacter sp. Y3221157. Next base: position 536 of record NZ_JBNHFD010000084.1, on the reverse strand, counting down.
CGGGGTGCCGTTTTACCTGCGTGCCGGGAAGCGCCTGGGGCGGCGGGTGACGGAGATCGCGGTGGTGTTCAAACGCGCCCCCAACCTGTTGTTCCGGGACCACACGGATGATGACTTCGGGCAGAACGCCGTGGTGATCCGGGTCCAGCCCGACGAGGGCGCCACGATCCGGTTCGGGTCCAAGGTCCCCGGCACCCAGATGGAGGTCCGGGACGTGACCATGGACTTCGGGTACGGGCATTCGTTCACCGAGTCCTCCCCCGAGGCTTATGAGCGGCTGATCCTGGATGTGCTGCTCGGTGAGCCGCCGTTGTTCCCGCGGCACGAGGAAGTGGAGCTGTCCTGGAAGATCCTTGACCCGTTCGAGGACTACTGGGCGTCCTTGAAAGAGCAGCCCGAGCCCTACGCCCCCGGCAGCTGGGGCCCCGCCTCGGCGGATGAGTTGCTGGCCCGTGACGGACGAACCTGGAGAAGGCCATGATCGTAGACCTGCCCGATACCACCACCTCGAACGTCTCCAAGAAGATCATGGCCCT
>NZ_JBNHFD010000083.1:0-18614 GCF_059089865.1 Arthrobacter sp. Y3221157 | reverse complement strand
CGGACCGCACCGCCGGGCTCCTGACCCGCTACGGCACGCGCGCGGAGGAGGTCATGGAGTACCTCGACGCCGGCGAGGACCGGCTGCTGCACTCCACCCGCGAGCTGAGCGTGCGGGAACTCGAGTTCATGGCCGCCCACGAGCAGGTGGGCCACCTGGTGGACGTCCTCATCCGGCGGACCTCCCTCGCGTTCCGCGGGCTCGTCACGGGTGAGCTGCTGAACGAGGTGGCAGAAGTGCTCGCTGTTCCGCTTGGATGGGATGCAGCAGCCCGGAAAGCGGAGATCCTCCACGCACAGGACGTGCTGAAGCGCTTCCACCGGGTGGAAACGCCCAGCCTGGTGGCGTAAGGGGACCCCGCCGCCATCCACCGCCACCGACCCGACAAGGACGTCATCCATGAACCAGTACATCCTCGCCATCGACCAGGGCACCACCAGCACCCGTGCCATCATCTTCGACCACGCCGGCGGCATTGTCTCCTCGGGTCAGATGGAGCACGAACAGATCTTCCCGCAGGCAGGCTGGGTGGAACACGACCCGGCGGAAATCTGGAACAACACCCGGGAAGTCATTGCCTCCGCCCTGTCCAAGGCGAACCTGACGCGTCACGACATTGCCGCCGTCGGCATCACCAACCAGCGTGAAACCGCCGTGGTGTGGGACAAGACCACCGGCGAGCCGGTGTATAACGCGATCGTGTGGCAGGACACCCGGACGCAGGACATCGTGGATGAACTGTCCGGGGACGGCGGAAGCGACCGCTTCAAGCAGAAGGTCGGCCTGCCGCTGGCCACCTACTTCTCGGGCACCAAGATCAAGTGGATCCTGGACAACGTGGCGGGGGCCCGCGAACGCGCCGAAGCCGGCAACCTGCTCTTTGGCAACACTGACGCCTGGGTGCTGTGGAACCTGACCGGCGGAGTGGACGGCGGTGTCCACGCCACGGACGTCACCAACGCCTCCCGCACGCTGTTCATGGACCTGGAGACCCTGCGGTGGGACGAGGACATCTTGGAGATCTTCGGCGTGCCGCGCAGCATGATGCCCGGCATCAAGTCCTCCTCCGAGGTGTACGGCCACGTCCACACCTCCCAGCTGCTTCGGGAAACCCCGGTGGCCGGGATCCTCGGAGACCAGCAGGCGGCCACCTTCGGCCAAGCGGCCTTTGAAACCGGCGGCGCAAAGAACACGTACGGGACGGGCTGCTTCCTGATCTTCAATACCGGCGGGGAGGTTGTCCACTCCAGGAATGGGCTCCTCACCACTGTCGGCTACAAACTGGGGGATGCCGCCCCGCAGTACGCCCTCGAAGGGTCCATCGCCGTCGCCGGGTCGCTTATCCAGTGGCTGCGCGACAACCTGGGCATGATCAGCAGCGCACCCGAGGTGGAAACCCTAGCGGCGTCCGTCAAGGACAACGGCGGCGTCTACATCGTTCCGGCGTTCTCGGGCCTCTTCGCCCCCCACTGGCGCCCGGATGCCCGCGGCGCCATCGTTGGCCTGACCCGCTTCGTCAACAAGAATCACATCGCCCGTGCCGCGCTGGAAGCCACCGCCTTCCAGACCCGCGAGGTGCTGGACGCCGTCAACGCTGACTCGGGGGTTCCCCTCACTGAGCTCAAGGTCGACGGCGGCATGGTGGCCAATGACGCCCTGATGCAGTTCCAGGCCGACATCCTGGGTGTCCCCGTCATCCGTCCCAGGGTCATCGAGACCACGGCGCTCGGTGCTGCCTACGCGGCGGGCCTTGCGGTCGGGTTCTGGAAGGACCTGGGCGAGCTGTCAGCCAACTGGTCGGAGGACAAGCGCTGGGAGCCGCAGCTCGACGCGGCTGAGCGGGACCGGCAGATGCGCCTCTGGCGGAAAGCCGTCACCAAGTCCATTGACTGGGTGGACGAGGACGTGAAGTAGCCCTTTCCGGAGCGGGACCGGCCCCGGGCTCAGCCTGCGCCAGTTTCCACAATGCCTTTGCTGCCATCCACCGTGACCCATTGGCCGGTGCGCAGGACCTGGGTGGCGTTGCCGGTGCCCACCACGGCCGGAATACCGTACTCCCGCGCCACCAGTGAGGCATGCGCGGCGAGGTTGCCCGTATCCGTAACGACGGCGGCGGCGCCGGCGAAGAGCGGAGTCCAGGCAGGTGCCGTTGCCTTGGCCACCAGGATTTCGCCCGGCCGGAATCCCGCGAAGTCGGCCGGACCCGTAACCAGCCGCACCTGTCCACGGGCGCGGCCAGGGCTTGCCGGGTGCCCGCTCAGGGCACCCGCGGGAAGGGCGCGTTCCGTCCGGGCTTTGTTGGCTATCCGGTCAAATGAGTTGCCCAGCAGGGGCAAGGTGCCCAGCGTGAGCGGCGCGTCGAGTTTCCGCTGCCGCAGCCAGTCATCCCGGCGCCGGGACACATCTGCGTGCCGGGGCGGTCCGCTGGTCCGAAGCTCCCGCCGGGTGAGGAAATAGACGTCCTCCGGGTCGCGGATGATTCCGGCCTGCTGCAGGGTTGTGCCTATTCGCCCAGCGCACCGGCGCAGCAGCGGCCAGCCCAGTGTGAAGTCGCGGGCCTGTTCCTCCCGCAGCAGGGCATAATGCTGTGCAACGGCCAGGAGGGTGTCGAAACGGCGCAGGAGGCGGGTTCCCCCCAGGATTCGACGGCAGGCAGCCTCTGCCGCCCGGCGCCGGTCCACGGCACTGGAGGAAACGTGGTGTCCGCCGGAGACCGACGCCGCCGGCGCTTCCGGCTCCTCACCCGCCGTCCTGTGGAACCAGTCAATGCTGTACACGGCATGGGGCACCTGGGGCGGGGCGGACTGGAACAGCCCGCCGAGCAGTACCTGGTAGCCCTCAGCCCCGGCTGCCCCCGGGATCCCACGCGCCAAAGCGCCGGCCAGATGCCGCCGCCAGAAGCGGGCGAGGGCCATCTCCATCTTCCAGGCGGCGCCGCCGGTAACCGAGAAATACCAGAGGTAGGCGCCCGCCGCCTCCACCACCTGCTCCACCTGGCCGATGAGGTCCGGAAGGCCGGCCGCATCGCCGTCCTCCGGCTGTCCCTCCGCCAGGCGGCGGTAGGCGGGGAGGCACACGGTCCGCCATTCGTGCTCCAGGCTTCGCAGGACAGCGCGGTCGGCACCGGGCGGGTCCAGCATGGGACGGACGACGCAGTTGAAGATGTAGCGCAGCGAGCGCGGCGTCCCGCCAAACAGCAGGTGGGGGAGCGCCCCGGGCGTGGGCGGAGCAACGTAGTACCAGCCGTTGACCGCTGCGTGTTTCATCGGCACCTGGACACCGGTGGAGTGGGCCACGGCCCGGTTGTACGCGGCATCCAGGGATGGCACCAGCCAGTCCATGAAGAGCGGGGTGACCGGTTCGGGAAGCCATTCGCCCAGCCGGAAGTTGCGTATCCACACGCCGTTTCCCGGCCGCTGCCAGGCCACCGGTTCCGGAACGGCGGTCATCGGCCGCGCCTGCACAAGCTGGACCTGGCCGGACCTGTCCAACGCCCACTCAACATCCTGGGGAGCACCGAAGTACCCGGCGACTCTTTGCGCCGCGGCCGCCACCGCCGTCGCGCCTTCCGCCGTCAGGACGCCTCCGCCGCGGGTGCACGTGGCGCTGCCGTTCCGGACTGTCCATCCTTCTCCGCCCTCGGAACCGGAGACGAGCCCTTCAGCGAGCCCCGGCACAGCGGAAATGACAGCCTCGTCCCGGGCTCCGGTCAATGGATTGGCGGAGAACGCGACACCCGCCGCTATGGGCTCCACCATCTGCTGGACCAGCACGGCCATGGTCCCGCTGCCCGCCTGGCCGCGGGACTCCTGGTACGCCCGCACCCTGCCGGCCTCCGCCGACTGGAAGCAGCGGGCGACCGCAGTATCGAGGCTTGCCGGATCAACATTGAGGTAACTCTCGTACATGCCGGTGTAGGAAGCGCCCGGCAGGTCTTCCGCGGTGGCGGAGGAGCGGACGGCATAGGGGCCGGGGCCCGCCGCCCGGGCAGCCTCCTGCAACAGGCGCAACCAGTCACTGCGCCCCGAGGCGTCATCAAACGCGGCACCGGTCACCACGAATCCTGGCGGCACCGGGAATCCGGCCCTCCGCAGCCGGGCCAGGGCGGCGGCCTTGCCGCCCACAACATCCCGCTGGAGGGCGGCTGCCCCGCCAAGCCGGGGAAAGCGGCCTTCCGTTCCCGCGGCCTTCTCCGCAGCATTATGCATGGCGTCACCTGCCGGATCGGGGCCCGGACGGGCCGGCTCCAGTCTAGTGACGGGCAACCGGCCGGGTACAGCCCCCTTCAGCCCCGGCTCCCGCAGGTGCGCTAAAGTAGTTCCATGCGTGCGATCCTTCTGCTTAGCTAGCCGCCGGCTGTCCGACATGACGGACGGCTGAGCGGCAGCCCCTCCATGGCGAGGGGCTTTTGTGTGTCCGGGAGGATTTCCCGGGCCGCTGCGGGAGGATCAGGCCGTTATGGCAGCACAAGTGCCGTAACAGAACAGAAGAGGGCAGCAGTGGGCGTTCAGCCGGAGACAGAGACCGGAGCAGCAGTGGCAGCGGAAGCACCCGAGGAGGGCACGTACAGCTTCACGGCCATGGAGGCCAAGTGGCCGCAGGTGTGGGAGGACCTGAAGGTCTTCACCCCTGTCGACGACGGATCGCGGGAGCGGCGGTACGTGCTGGACATGTTCCCCTACCCGTCCGGCGACCTGCACATGGGCCATGCCGAGGCGTTCGCGATGGGCGACGTCGTGGCCCGCTACCTCCGCCAGCAGGGCTATGACGTGCTGCATCCGATCGGCTGGGACTCCTTCGGCCTGCCGGCGGAGAACGCCGCAATCAAGCGGAACGCCCATCCCAGCGAGTGGACGTACGCGAACATCGACACCCAGGCCGCGTCCTTCAAGCGTTACGCCATCTCCGCCGACTGGTCCCGCCGGCTGCACACCTCGGATCCCGAGTACTACCGCTGGACCCAGTGGCTCTTCAAGCGCTTCTACGAGCGCGGCCTGGCTTACCGGAAGAACTCGCCGGTCAACTGGTGCCCCAAGGACCAGACCGTCCTGGCCAATGAGCAGGTCGTCAACGGCGCCTGCGAGCGCTGCGGCACCACTGTCACCAAGAAGTCCCTGAACCAGTGGTACTTCAAGATCACAGATTACGCCGACCGGCTGCTCGACGACATGGAACAGCTCCGGGGCCACTGGCCCGAACGGGTACTGGCCATGCAGAAGAACTGGATCGGCCGGTCCGAGGGTGCCCACGTCAACTTCGTGATCGAGGCCGACGGCGGGAAGCCCGCCAAGGAGGTCACGGTCTTCACCACCCGCCCGGACACCCTGTACGGTGCCACGTTCTTCGTGGTGGCCGCTGACGCGCCGCTCGCCGTCGAACTCGTGACAGAGGAACACGCCGCGGCGCTGGACGAGTACCGTGAACAGGTCAAGGCACTGTCGGAGATCGAACGCCAGTCCACGGAACGCGAAAAGACCGGCGTCTTCACCGGCCGGTACGCCATCAACCCGCTGAACGGGGAAAAGCTGCCCGTCTGGGCCGCCGACTACGTCCTGGCCGACTACGGCACCGGCGCTATCATGGCCGTTCCCGCCCACGACCAGCGCGACCTCGACTTCGCCCGCACCTTCGACCTGCCCGTACGCGCGGTCCTGGACACCGGCGAGGAGGACCCCGCCGTGTCCGGCACCGCCACCGCCGGCGAGGGCACCCTGATCAACTCCGGAGAGCTGGACGGGCTGCCCAAGTCCGAGGCCATCCCCGCCGCCATCGCCATCCTGGAGCGGCAGGGGACTGGCGAGAAGTTCGTGAACTTCCGGCTCCGCGACTGGCTCCTGAGCCGGCAGCGGTTCTGGGGCACGCCCATCCCCATCATCCATTGCCCGTCCTGCGGGGAGGTGCCCGTCCCCGACGAGCAGCTGCCCGTTACGCTGCCCTCGGACCTGCGCGGTGAGGACCTGGCCCCGAAGGGCACCTCGCCCCTGGCCGCCGCCGAAGCCTGGGTCAATGTCGAGTGCCCGTCCTGCCAGGGACCTGCCAAGCGCGACACCGACACCATGGACACCTTCGTGGACTCGTCCTGGTACTTCCTGCGGTTCGTCTCGCCGCACTACACCGAGGGCCCGTTCGATCCGCAGAAGATCAACGACTGGATGCCCGTGGGGCAGTACGTCGGCGGCGTGGAGCACGCCATCCTGCACCTGCTGTACGCCCGGTTCTTCACCAAGGTCATCAACGACCTCGGAATGATCGAGGCCAACGAGCCGTTCAGCGCCCTTTTGAACCAGGGCCAGGTGCTCAACGGCGGCAAAGCCATGAGCAAGTCGCTGGGCAACGGCGTGGACCTGGGTGAGCAGTTGGACAAGTACGGCGTGGACGCCGTCCGCCTCACCATGATCTTCGCCTCCCCGCCCGAGGACGACGTGGACTGGGCCGACGTGTCCCCGTCCGGTTCCGCGAAGTTCCTGGCCCGTGCCTGGCGCCTGGCGCAGGATGTCTCCAGCGCTCCCGGCACCGACTTCGGCACTGGGGACCGGGCGCTGCGTTCCGTCACGCACCGCACCATCGCGGACGCCGCCGAACTGCTGGATGCCAACAAGTTCAATGTCGTGGTGGCCAAACTGATGGAACTGGTCAACGCCACCCGCAAGGCAATCGACTCCGGTGCAGGCGGCGCCGATCCGGCCGTCCGCGAAGCCGCCGAGGCAGTGGCCGTCATCCTCAGCCTCTTCGCGCCCTACACCGCCGAAGACATGTGGAGCGTGCTGGGCCACCCCGCATCCGTGGCCAACGCCGGCTGGCCGGCCCACGACCCCGCGCTCCTGGTCCAGGCGACGGTCACCGCCGTCGTCCAGGTCCAGGGCAAGGTGCGGGACAGGCTGGAAGTCTCCCCGGACATTTCCGAGGACGAACTCCGTGAACTGGCCCTGGCCTCGGAAAATGTCCAGCGCGCAATGGACGGCCGCGGCATCCGCACGGTTATCGTCCGGGCACCTAAACTGGTCAACATCGTCCCGGCCTAGCAGGCAGGCCGGGCCCGGCCGCCGGACAACTCCGGTGGCCGGCCAGTGACACCAGGAGGCCCCTTGCCCGACAGTTCCGCCGCCGGCTGGCCCTGGTTTCGGGCCCGCCTGGCAGGTTTACGCCCCGCACCCAGGCCCGGTGCCGCCGTCGTCCGCACGGCGGTGGTGACGGACTCAGCCGCGGCGCTGCCGCAGCCGTGGGCGGACGGGCTCAAGGCGGACGGACTGCTCACCGTGATCTCCATGCCCGTCATGGTGGGAGCGGACATCTACGGTGAGGGTGAAGACGACATCCTGGAAACCATCGCGCTGGCCCTGGCCGCGGGGACGCCGGTCAAGACGTCCCGCCCCTCGCCCGGGCAGTTCGAGCAGGCCTTCCGGGCCGCGCTGCGCCTGGGGTACGAAGAGATCGTCTCAATCCACATCTCCGGCGAGCTCTCCGGCACGGCGGATGCCGCCCGCCTGGCTGCCGCCCGGGTGGGAATCCCGGTGGAAGTGGTTGATTCGCGGACGGTGGGAATGGCGCTGGGCATGGCGGTACAGGCCGGTGTGGCGGCTGCGGCCAGCGGCGCCGACGCGGTCAGTACTGCTTCCGCCGCGGCGGCCCAGGCAGGGCGGACCAAGGTTTATTTCTACGTCCCGAGCCTGGAGCAGCTCCGGCGCGGCGGCCGGATTGGCCCGGCCGCGTCGTTGCTGGGCACCATGCTGGCCATCAAACCGATCCTTGCCGTGGAGAACGGCAAAATCGTTCCGCTGGAGAAGGTGCGGTCGGCCGCCAAGGCGGTGGCCCGGCTGGAGGAGCTCGTCGCTGCCGACGCGCAGGCCCAGCCCGGGCAGGCCGTGCGGCTGGCGGTACACCATTTCGGAAACCCGGAGGAAGCCGAAGGCCTTGCGGCCAGGCTGGCAGCCGCGCTACCGCAGTGTCCGCCGGCGCAGATCAGCTCACTCCCGGCAGTGCTGGCGGCGCACGCCGGTCTGGGTGTCCTGGCCGTTATCGTTGGCCGCGACGCTGCCGCCGGCGCGTCCGGACCCAGGCTCCCTAGCCTGTCCACATAGCACCTTTCGGGCCTGTTGCCCGGTGCCCGGATGTCCTTAGCGTGAAGCCATGTCACGCCGGGATGCTGGAGCAGCGGGACCTTCGGCGCGCCATGCCAGGGCCCGCCTGCAGGCAACCCTGGGAGGGCGGCAGGGGCTCCTGGCGGACGGGGGAGGGGAGCGGGACTTCGAATACCGTGAAGAACCACTGCCGGGTCCTGCCGGCTTTGAAGTCGGGCGTGGCGAAGGCAGTGGCTGGCCTGCCGGGCTGGCCCCCGCACTGCGCTGGCGGCTGGGGCTTCGGGTCGCAGTCCTGCTCGGCGTCCTTGCCATAGCCGCCGGGGCGGTGTTCTGGTGGCAGACCGCGTCCGGCCGTCCGCAGATCCTGCCGCTTGCCGGGATCAGCGCGGGCCCGGCGGCGGAAAGCGGATCCCAGCACGGGGACGGAGACGGTGGGGACGCCGGGGAGGTCGCGGAGGCCCTGCCTGAGGTGACTAAGCCTGCGGGAAGCTCCGCCGGCCCGGTAGTGGTCCATGTCGCCGGTGCGGTGGCCGCGCCCGGCGTGGTGACCCTGCCGGCAGGGAGCCGCGTCCATGACGCCATCGGCGCTACGGGCGGCGGAACACCCGACGCCGATCTCAACCGCCTCAACCTGGCACTGGTCGTCGAGGACGGACAAAAGATCCATGTTCCCCGGCAGGGTGAAGCCACGCCGCCATTGGCGGAGTCCGCCGGACCGGCCGGTGCAGCGGGTGGCACAGGTGGCGGGCCGGGGTCCGGCGGTGCGAAGGTCAACCTCAACACCGCAGGGGCGGCCGAGCTTGACACCCTGCCCAAGGTGGGGCCGGTGCTTGCACAGCGGATCGTGGACTGGCGGGCGGCCCACGGTCCCTTCAAGACCGCGGAGGAGCTTGACGCGGTGGACGGTGTGGGCCCCAAGTTGCTTGAGGCCTTGCTGCCGCTGGTGACGGTGTGACGTGCCGCAGCAGGTGAACGGGCATCCTGATGGGTGAAGGGGGAGCAGGGCGAAAGGCCAGTCCGTGGAGCCGTTACGTGGACTCCGCCGTCAGCGGCGCGCAGGGAGCAGGAGCCGGTTATGGCGCCAACGCACCGTACGTGGAGGACAGCAGGAAACCGCCCGTCTCCGGCACATACTCAGGCCGCATGAACGCAATCCGGGACAGGCTTGCCCTGCCTAAGCCGAGGGGCGGCGCTGCACCAGGCGATGAAGCCGGCAGCGACGCCGGCACCGGATCCCCGGGCCGCCGTACGGATCTCCGCCTTGCCCTTCCGGCCGCCATGGTCTGGGGCGCTTCCCTTGCCGGCCTGTGGTTGACGCCCGCAGCCCTGGCCGTGCTCTGTGTGGTTTTGGCGGCCCTCGGCGTGCTGCTGCTGGTGCGGCTCCGCCGGCGGACACCCGCCGGGCATCCGCTGGGCCGGCGCAGCTTCCGGGCCACCACTGCCATTGCCCTCCTGCTCGCCGCCGCCGCTGCAGCCCATTCCTCCGTGGCCTCCAGCCAGCGTTTTGATGGCCCGCTCGCCGAGGCTATCGCCGACGGGAGGTCTGTGGTCGCGCTGGTGGAGGTGGCCGGGACGCCCCGTCCGCTGAGCAGGCCCGGGCAGGCAGGTCCGCCCGAACGGTGGTCCGTGCCCGTCCTGACCCGGGAAGTCGCCACTGGGGGCGTGGTGCTGCACACCCGGGCGCAACTGGTGGTCATGGGAGGTGGCACCTGGGGAACCCTGGTCCCGGGACAAGCCGTCCGCGTCACCGGAAAACTGCGTCCGGCTGACCCAGGACGGTATGAGGCCGGTATGCTGGCTGCCTCTTCCGCGCCGGGCCCGGCCGACGGCGGCGCCGGATTGGAGAGCGCGGCAAAGGACCTGCGGGTCCGGTTTGTCAGTGCTGCCGCGTTTCTGGCCCCTGATGCCGCAGGCCTCCTGCCGGGCATGGTCACAGGGGACACCAGCGCCCTGGACGAAGGGCTGGAAAACGCCATGGAAGCCGTGGGCATGACCCACCTCACCGCTGTCTCCGGGGCCAACTGCAGCCTCGTCCTGGGTGCGCTGCTGCTTGCCTGCCGGAGAATGCGGATGCCGCGCGCGCCCGCCGCCGCCGCGGCCCTGGCCGGATTGGGGATGTTCGTAGTCCTCGTCGGCCCGGACCCCAGCGTCCTGCGGGCAGCCGTGATGGGAGCGGTGGCCGTGGCTGCCCTCTCCGCGGGCCGCTCCGGGCGGGGGCTGAGTTTCCTCTGCCTGGCGGTGACAGGGCTCCTGCTCGTCGACCCTGGGCTGGGCGGGAGCTTCGGGTTCCTGCTCTCCGTCCTGGCGACGCTGGGAATCATCGTCCTGGGCAGGCGGATCATTGACTGGACTCCCGCCGGCATTCCCCGGTGGGCGGCCGCCGCCGTGGCGGTTCCGCTGTCCGCCCAGCTGCTGTGCGGGCCCGTCATTGTCCTGCTGCAGCCCCAGTTTTCGACCTACTCGCTCCTGGCGAACGTGGCCGCGTCACCCCTGGTGGCGCCGGTAACCTTGCTGGGAACCGCGGCGGTTCCCCTTGTTGCCCTGGCACCGTGGCCCGCCACGGTGCTCATCGCCGTGGCTGGAACGTTCAGTGCCGGCGTCGCGGGCATCGCACGGGTCAGCTCGCAGCTTCCGGGTGCCTCCCTTCCCTGGCCGGAAGGTCTACCCGGGCTGCTGTCCATGCTCCTGCTCTCGGTCCTCACCGCAGCTGCCACGTGGGCGGCGGCACGTCCCCGGGCCGTTGTGCGCCTTGCCCTCGGGGCTCACCGGACCACGGTTTCGCTTCTTGCGCTGCCGGAGCGGAAGTGGGCGGCCCTGCACCGGCAACACGGCTTTGACCACGGTGCAGGACATGGCAGGCTGGGATCCTCCACAAAATATTCCGGAAGGGATCCCCGATGGCCGCTGCGCAAAAACGAGCAACCCGTCCGGCGGCGTCGAATGCTGCCGCCTGGCGCGATGCAGCCCCGGCACCCGTTGTCCTCATCACCGGCCCCGAGGAGTACCTGGGCATCAGGGCCATGGACAACATCCGGTCCCAGGTCCGGGCAACGTCTCCCGATGTGGAGGTCAGCCGGGTCGACGCCGCCGCCTACGAGGCCGGAAGCCTTTTAATGCTGGTCAGCCCGTCACTGTTCGGGGAAAGCAAACTAATCGAGGTCGAAGGCGTCGAAGCCATGAACGAGGCTTTCCTGGCCGACACCCTGGCCTACCTCGGCCATCTGGAACCGGACGCCGTCCTGGTCCTGCGGCATGGCGGGGGAGCGCGCGGCAAGAAACTCCTCGACGCCATCAAGAAGGGCGGCTGGCCGGTGGTGGACTGCCAGCCGCTCAAGAAGGACGCCGACAAGATGGCCTTCGTGTCCGCGGAGTTCAAAGCGGCCGGCCGGCGGATCGAGCAGGACGCGGTCCTGGCCCTGGTCAACGCGGTAGGGGCCAACCTTTCCGAGCTGGCCGCTGCGTGCAGCCAGCTGATTTCCGATGCGGGAACCACCGTGACGTCTGAGGTGGTTGACCGGTACTACGGCGGCAGGATCGAGGCGACAGCATTCAAGGTGGCCGACGCTGCGATGGCCGGAAACGGGCCCCTGGCGCTTTCCACGCTCCGGCATGCCCTTGCCACGGGGGCTGATCCGGTTCCCTTGGTGGCTGCCCTGGCGGCCAAACTGCGCACGGTGGCCCGGGTGGCCGGCGCTTCCGGCTCCGCGGCACAGATCGCCGCCGAACTGGGCATGCAGCCGTGGCTGGTGGAGCAGGCGCAGCGTGACGTCCGGCGCTGGACTCCGGAAGGGCTGGTCCGGTCCATCCAGGCCACGGCAGAGGCGGACGCACAGGTCAAGGGGCTCTCACGTGATCCTGTATTCGCCGTCGAGAATGCGGTCAGGATCATCGCAATGTCCGTGCAGGGCCGCTGAGCCCGCAGGCGGTACCGCTTAAAGGCGCGTGGCCGGTACCCGAGGGTACCGGCCACGATCATCAGTTCGGGGAACTGGAAACCTTACAGTGCGTTGACCTTCTTGGAGATCGCCGACTTGCGGTTTGCTGCGTTGTTCTTGTGCAGAACACCCTTGCTGACAGCCTTGTCCAGCTTGCGGCTGGCAACAACCAGGGCAGCAGCAGCTGCATCCTTGTCCGTGGACTCAACGGCGGTGTTGACGGCGCGGATGGCCGTCTTCAGCTCGGACTTGACTGCGTTGTTGCGCAGGCGTGCCTTCTCGTTGGTGAGGATGCGCTTCTTCTGGGACTTGATATTCGCCACGTGTGAACTCTCTTTTTAATGCGGAAATGGTCTAGAGGGCTTTCAGGCTGGCCATTGACTGAGCGGCGTGGGGATACCTATGGCGGCCAACCATCAGTGGCCGTCGACCTGCACGGACACACAGCTATAAAGAATAGCAGGTCAGCCGCCCGCCTGGCCATTCAAGGGCTACGTCCAGCCGTGTCGCGCGCGGAGCCCTGCGGCCACGGCGTCAAAGCGCTTGCGGTCCAGCACGGCGCCCTCCCGGCGGATGTCCGCCGGCCTGATCTGCAGGATGCGGTCCAGCCGGGCCTCGCTGGGCCTGGCCTGGCGGTCCCAGCCGCCCACGCCCAGGTCCACGTAGTCGGGGCACGCGGATGCTGCGGGCACCCGGTCCCTGCTGGTGAGCATCAGTCCCAGCAGGTACGGTCCGCTGCGTCCCACCAGCAGTACCGGGCGGTCCTTCCCGCGGGAGTGGTCCTCCTGGTACGGCACCCAGGTCCACACCACCTCGCCGGGGTCCGGATCGCCGTCGGGCTTGGGCGCATAGCTGACGACGGAGCGCCCGCGGAAATCCCCCGGGTAGCGGCTTGTGCCGGCAGGGGCAGCAGGCCCCCGGGCGTGGGAACGGGACGGCGCCAGGTTCTTGGACGAAGCGGGCCCGGTCGCCCGTAGCAGCCGAAGCCCACTCCGGACGGCGTTCGCCAGGGGACGGAGACTGAAAGGCATTCCGCCACCTTACAGCCGGGGCCCTGCTGCGGGCACGACTGCAAACCCCCAACGGGATGCGGTGCCACGCGCCCGGACGTGGGACACTTGAAGTTGACGATGTGCGGCTGGACCGCGGGAACCTGATCAAGGGTGCACCCGGCGGCAGCCGCGGAAATGCCAACAGTAAGGACCCCTGCGTGTCTCCCATGGCCCGCACCGCCCCGGTGCCCGCCGCGACAGATCCGGCCATCATTCGGAATTTCTGCATCATCGCGCACATTGACCACGGCAAGTCCACCCTGGCTGACCGCATGCTGCAGTCCACAGGAGTGGTGCAGGCACGCGACATGAAGGCCCAGTACCTGGACCGCATGGATATCGAGCGTGAACGCGGCATCACCATCAAGTCCCAGGCCGTCCGCATGCCCTGGGAAGTTGACGGCGTGAGCTACGCACTGAACATGATCGACACCCCCGGCCACGTGGACTTCACTTATGAGGTTTCCCGGTCGCTGGCGGCGTGCGAAGGTGCCGTCCTGCTGGTGGACGCGGCGCAGGGCATCGAGGCACAGACCCTCGCCAATCTCTACCTGGCGATGGAAAACGACCTCACCATCATTCCGGTGCTCAACAAGATCGACCTTCCGGCGGCGCAGCCAGAGAAGTACGCAGCGGAACTGGCCAACCTCATCGGCGGCGATCCGGAGGACGTCCTGCTGGTTTCGGGCAAGACCGGCGTGGGCGTCGAGGCCCTGCTGGACAAGATCGTCACCGACCTCCCGGCACCCGTGGGTGACGCCAACGCACCCGCCCGCGCCATGATCTTCGACTCCGTCTATGACACCTACCGAGGCGTGGTGACCTACGTACGCGTGGTGGACGGCATGCTGCATCCGCGCGAGCGCATCCAGATGATGTCCACGAAGGCCTCGCACGAACTCCTGGAGATCGGCGTCAGCTCACCCGAGCCGACGCCTTCCAAGGGCCTGGGCGTCGGTGAGGTGGGCTACCTCATCACCGGCGTGAAGGACGTCCGCCAGTCCAAGGTTGGTGACACTGTCACCAACCTGGCCAAGCCGGCGTCGGAATCCCTCAGCGGCTACGCGGATCCCAAGCCCATGGTGTTCTCCGGGCTCTACCCGCTGGACGGCACCGACTACCCGGTCCTCCGCGACGCCCTGGACAAGCTCAAGCTCAACGACGCCGCGCTGGTCTACGAGCCGGAAACCTCCGCCGCGCTGGGCTTCGGCTTCCGCGTGGGCTTCCTGGGCCTGCTGCACCTGGAGATCGTCCGGGAACGCCTGGAGCGTGAATTCAACCTGGACCTCATCTCCACGGCACCGAACGTGGTCTACGAGGTAACCCTCGAGGACAAGTCCGTCCTGACCGTCACCAACCCCAGCGAGTTCCCGGCCGGCAAGATCCGGGAAGTCCGGGAACCCATGGTGTCCGCCACCATCCTCGCCCCCAACGAGTTCGTGGGGGCCATCATGGAGCTGTGCCAGGGCCGCCGCGGCCAGATGAAGGGCATGGACTACCTCTCCGAGGACCGCGTGGAACTGCGGTACTGGATCCCGCTTGCCGAGATCGTTTTCGACTTCTTCGACATCCTCAAGTCCAAGACCCGCGGCTACGCATCGCTGGACTGGAAGGCCGACGGCGAACAGGTGGCAGACCTCGTCAAGGTGGACATCCTGCTGCAGGGCGAACAGGTGGACGCCTTCAGTGCCATCACCCACAAGGACAAGGCCTACGCGTACGGCGTCATGATGACCGGCAAGCTGCGCGAGCTCATTCCGAGGCAGCAGTTCGAGGTCCCCATCCAGGCAGCCATCGGATCCAGGATCATCGCTCGCGAAAGCATCCGCGCCATCCGCAAGGACGTGCTCGCCAAGTGCTACGGCGGTGACATTTCGCGTAAGCGGAAGCTGCTGGAGAAGCAGAAGGAAGGCAAGAAGCGCATGAAGATGGTGGGCCGCGTGGAGGTTCCCCAGGAGGCCTTCATCGCCGCGCTGACCACCGACGAGTCCAAGGACAAGGCCAAGAAGTAGTGATGACAGTGGCCGCATCTATCACGGGCCGCAGCAATGCCTAGTGTTCTTCCCCTGGGCGACCCCGCGCCGCCGGACGGCCTGCTGCCCGCCCAGGCAGCCGAGGGCGCGGGGAGCCGTGCCTTTGGGCTGTATGTCCACATACCCTTCTGCGCGGTGCGCTGCGGGTACTGCGACTTCAACACCTACACCGCCACCGAGCTCGGCGGCGGTGCGTCGCAGGACGCCTATGCCGCCACCGCCGCCTCCGAGGTGGCGTTTGCCGCCATGGTGCTAACCGGGTCCGGGCTTCCGGCGCGGAAGCTCAGCACCGTTTTCTTCGGCGGCGGAACGCCCACCCTGCTTCCCGCCGACGATCTCGCCCGGATCCTTCGGGCGGCAATCGACGAGTGGGGCATTGAGGACGGCACGGAGGTCACCACCGAAGCCAATCCGGACTCCGTGACTCCCGAGTCCCTCGCTGTCCTCAAGGCAGCGGGTTTCACGCGCGTTTCCTTTGGCATGCAGTCGGCGGTTCCGCACGTGCTCAAGGTCCTGGACCGGACGCATACCCCCAGCAGGGTTCCGCAGGTGGTGCAGTGGGCCAGGGAGGCCGGACTGGCCGTCAGCCTGGACCTGATCTATGGGACGCCGGGCGAATCCCTGGACGACTGGCGGTACTCCCTGGAGACCGCCCTGTCCTACCAGCCCGACCACATCAGCGCCTACGCGCTGATCGTGGAGGACGGCACCAAGCTCGCCGCGCAGATGCGGCGCGGGGAGGTCCCGGGTATCGACGACGACGACCACGCCGACAAGTACGAACTCGCCGACCAGCTGATCACCGCGGCCGGCCTGGGCTGGTACGAGGTCAGCAACTGGGCCCGCACACCGGAGCAGGCGTGCCGCCACAACCTCGCCTACTGGCGGGGGGACGACTGGTGGGGGATCGGCCCGGGCGCCCACTCCCACGTTGGCGGCGTCCGGTGGTGGAACGTCAAACATCCCACCGCCTACGCCGGCCGCCTGGCCCAGGGACTCTCACCTGCTGCCGGGCGGGAAACCCTTGACCCGGAAACCCGGAATGTCGAACGCATCATGCTGGAGGCGCGCCTCCAGGCAGGCCTTGAAGTGGCCACCCTGAGCGCTGTTGGACGCCACGAAATGGCAGGACTGATTGCCGACGGCCTGGTGGACCCGGCCGCGGCATTCCGCGGGAAACTCGTCCTCACCCTGAAGGGGCGCCTGCTCGCAGACGCGGTGGTCCGCCGGATCCTCCCGGACTGACCTGCCCGGATGGGCCCACGCCGGCGAGGGCCCCGGCCCGAGCTTGCGAGGGTTGGGAGCCGGTGGGGACTACTTGATCCAGCGCAGGTTGTACTGGTACCGGTGCGGCTGGCCCTTGTTCACGTGGATGCCTGCCGCCACCGAGAAGCAGGTCAGGGCGATCCAGATCAGCGTGGCGATGACGGCGAAGATGTTGCCGATGACGGGGATGAACACCAGGATGTTCGCCACCACGGCCGCAATGGTGGGCGGCAGGCTGAAGTTCAGCGCTTCCTTGGACTCCTGCGCCGTGAACGGCCCGCGGTCGCGGAAGATCAGGAAGATCAGGAGCGCAGGTACGCAACCGAGGATTCCGCCGAAGTGTGCCAGGGTGGCCCATTGCCTGTCCTCGCCTGCCGTCAGGGGCAGCGCGTTCGCCGGGACGCCATGGTATTCAGAGCGGCCTGCGCCGCCCTGGCTGTCCCTGTGATCACGGGTGTTTTCTGCCACAGTCTGTTTCCTTCGAGAGTGCAAATAGTGCGAAATGCCGGTGCTGCCTTGCTGCGGCCGCGGACAGTGCCGCAGGACCTGCAGTACCAAGAATACTGGCTATCCGGGACATGGCTCCCCATTCAGGGCACCGTGAGGAAGTCGATCACTTCCTCAACGCGGCCCAGCAGCGACGCCTCAAGGTCAGCGTAGCTGCGGACGGCACCCAGCAGCTTCTGCCACCCCAGCCCGATGTCCTCCTTCGTGGCGTGCGGCCAGCCGAAGGCCGCCAGCACGCCGGTCTTCCAGTCCTGGCCCCGGGGCACTACGGGCCACTGCTCGATCCCCAGGACAGCGGGCCTGATGGCCTGCCACACATCCACGTACGGGTGGCCCACGATCAGGACGTTCCCCGCGGCGCCGGGGGACGCCATGACGGCGTCGGCAATGCGGGACTCCTTCGAGTCCGGCACCAAGTGGTCCACGAGCACGCCCAGCCGCCGTCCCGGCCCGGGCCGGAAATCGGCCACCGCTCCGGCGAGGTCGTCAATGCCGTGCAGGGGTTCGACGACGATGCCCTCCACGCGAAGGTCGTCTCCCCAGACCTTCTCCACCAGTTCGGCGTCGTGCTTGCCTTCCACCCAGATGCGGCTGGCTTTGGCCACCTGGGCACGCTGGCCCGTGACCCGGACGGATCCCGACGCCGTCCTGCCGGCTCCGGCGCCGGCAGCGCCACGCGGTGCCGGCGGCATCAGGCGGATGGCCCGGCCCTCCAGGAGGAAGCCGAAGCCGAGCCGGAACGTCCGTGACTTTCCCCGCCGGTCTTCGAGCGCCACCACGTGCATGCCGCCTGACTTTTCCACCCGCGTCACGGCACCAACCCACCCGGACTGCACGTCCTCCAGGACCATGCCGCGTTCAACGGGGACTTCGGGCAGTTGGGTGCGGACGGGGCCGGACATCTCCCGGGGCCCCCAATTCTGGTAATCCATGGATCGACTCCGCCTAGCGCTAGATCAGTGCCGCCGGAATTTCGCCCGGAGCGGTACCAATGCTAACAACGGGGCGAGTCATAATAGACTGTTAGCACTTAGGCATGTCGAGTGCTAACCCTGATGGTTTTCCCTGATGTTTGTTGCACAGGGTGGCGCTGCCGCCCTGACCCTGGATGGAGGTGGAGTGTGAGCGAGCCACGCAAACTGGAAGTGCTGCGGGCAATCGTGGAGGACTACGTCCACTCCCGCGAGCCCGTGGGTTCCAAGGCGCTGGTGGAAAGGCATCATCTCGGCGTATCCAGTGCAACAATCCGCAACGACATGGCAGCCCTGGAAGACGAAGGGCTCATCACCGCACCGCACACCAGTGCGGGCAGGATTCCCACGGACAAGGGCTACCGCCTGTTCGTTGACCAGATCTCGGCTGTAAAGCCGCTGTCCCAGGCTGAACGCCGCGCCATCCAGTCGCTGCTCGAAGGCTCCGACGACCTCGATGATGTCCTGGACCGGACCGTCCGGCTGCTGTCGCAACTGACCAACCAGGTGGCGGTGGTCCAGTATCCCCATCTGAGCCGGGCCCTGATCCGCCACATCGAATTCGTCCTGCTGGCACCGCGGAAAGTGCTGGTGGTCCTGATCGCCAACAGCGGCAAGGTGGAGCAGCGGGTGATCGACGTCGGCCAGGACCTGGGTGACGACGCCCTCGCCGCGCTCCGGACCCAGTTCCTCGGTTCCCTCGCCGGAACCCCGCTGGGCCAGTTGGGGCAGTCCCTGCCCGGCGTCGTTTCCGCCGTCGGCCCGGCGCAGC
>NZ_JBNHFD010000082.1:0-18653 GCF_059089865.1 Arthrobacter sp. Y3221157 | reverse complement strand
GAACTGAACGCCCTCCAGGGCCCGTTCCGGCAGATCACCGACGGGCTGCTG
Source organism: Arthrobacter sp. Y3221157 (assembly GCF_059089865.1). NCBI lineage: Bacteria > Bacillati > Actinomycetota > Actinomycetes > Micrococcales > Micrococcaceae > Arthrobacter > Arthrobacter sp. Y3221157. The sequence goes on along the minus strand of NZ_JBNHFD010000082.1, from coordinate 18,602 downwards.
TTCACGCCGCTGAAGATCGACGCCGATGCCATCGCCGCCGGCCTGGCGCTGGTGGTCCTGCTCGTTGCGGCCATGGTGATGCTGCTGGCCCAATCGGCGGTGCTGGCCAGCAGGGCGGCATCTGCCGCGGATCTCGCTGCCCTTGCCGGTGCCGATGCGCTCCGCGGCCTGGCCGACGGCCAACCCTGTGCAGTAGCGGCGGCGGTGGCCGCCCGCCACGCTGCGGTGGTCGTCAGCTGCGTGGCGGGCCCGGGCCAGACACTAGAAGTCCGGACACAGCTGGCCGGGTCCATTCTGGGTCCGGCCAGCGGCCATGCCCGGGCAGGACCTCCACCCGGTGGGATTCCCTAGGCGCGCCGTGAGCCGGCGCTTGGTTCGCCGATGCCCTGCTGCCCGGTCGCCTCCTGTGGCCCTGCGGCCTCCGGCTGCTCCGTGGCGTCCCTCAGCAGAACGTCCAGCAGCGTGACGGCGGCGTCCTTGTCCAGCGGGTTGTTCTTGTTTCCGCACTTGGGGGACTGCACGCAGGACGGACAGCCGGAGTCGCACTCGCAGGCCTTGATCGCATCCCGGGTGGCGGCCAGCCACACCTTCGCCTTGTCGAAACCCCGCTCAGCAAAACCCGCCCCGCCGGGGTGACCGTCATAGACAAAAATGGTGGGCACCCCGGTGTCGGCATGCAGGGCCGTGGAGACGCCCCCGATGTCCCACCGGTCGCTCGACGCCACCAGCGGCAGGAGCCCGATCGCGGCATGTTCGGCGGCGTGCAGGGCGCCGGGGAACTGGGCTTCGATGAGGCCGGCGGCCGTGAGCGACCTGTTGTCCACCACGAACCACACGGCTTTGGTGAAGAGGTCCCGGGCTCCGAGGTCCAGCGGTTCCTCACCCAGGATTTCGTTGGAAATCAGGGCCTTGCGCTGGAAGGAAACCACCTGCGTGGTGACCTTGACGTCGCCGAAGTGGACGGTGATGTCGCCCCACTGCATGGTGCGCTGGGTCTCCAGCACCTCGATCTGGGTGACGTCCCGGGCGGTGGTGTAGTAGTCCGGGTTGGCGCGGCGCACCACCACGCAGTGGTCCTCCTCGTTCAGGTCCTCCACCACGTAGCTGTCGCCCTGGTGGATGTACACCGCGCCGTTGTGAGCCTGGTAATGAGTCTGTGGCGAATCCATCGTGCCCAGCAGGGAACCGGTGTCCGCGTCCACAATGCTCACCGGACCGCCGCCGTCGGCCCGCAGGTTGACCATGGCCGCGGCGCTCTGGGCGTGCGTCCAGAACCAGCCCGCGGGCCTGCGGCGCAGGTACCCCTGGGCCACGAGCTTGTCCAGAAGCGACTCGGCCGTTCCGCCGAACAGGTCCAGTTCTCCCGGACCCAGGGGGAGCTCGGCGGCCGCGGCGCACAGGTGCGGGCCGAGCACATAGGGATTGGAGGGGTCAAAGACCGTGGCTTCCACGGACACGTCGAAAATCGCTTCCGGGTGGTTCACCAGGAAGGTGTCAAGGGGATCATCGCTGGCCACGAAGGCGGCGATGGCCTCCTGGCCGGCCCTTCCGGCACGCCCGATCTGCTGGAAAAGGGAGGCACGGGTCCCCGGCCAGCCTGCTACCAGGACAGCATCCAGGCCGGAAATATCGATACCCAGCTCCAGGGCCGAGGTGCTGGAGACCCCCAGCAGCTGGCCGGAGCGGAGGGCTCTTTCCACGGCGCGGCGTTCCTCCGGGAGGTACCCAGAGCGGTAGGCGGCCACCCGCTGCGGGAGGCTTGGGTCCACCTCGTCCAGGAGGCGCTTGGTGATGGTGGAGATGGTCTCCGCGCCGCGGCGCGATTTGATGAAGGCGATGGTGCGCACCTGTGCGGATACCAGATTGGCGAGCAGGTCGGCTGTTTCGGCCACGGCTGTCCGCCGTTCCTTCGCACCGTTCTCGCCCCTGACTTCGCTCAGGGCCGGTTCCCAGAAGGCCACCGTGGTGGCGCCGTGGGGTGAACAGTCGCGGGAAACGGCCTGTACAGGGGCGCCGATCAGCCGGGAGAAGGAGGCATCGGGGTCCGAAGCCGTTGCCGAGGCAGCTATGAACACGGGTTCGGGGAATGAGGTGCCGGCTCCGTAATAGGCGCAGATGCGACGCAGCCGCCGCATCAGGTTGGCCACATGGGACCCGAACACGCCCCGGTAGCTGTGGGCTTCGTCGATGATCACATAGCGCAGCCGGCGGAAGAACCCCGCCCACCAGGCATGGTTGGGAAGGATGCCGAAATGAAGCATGTCCGGGTTGGCCAGGATGAAGTTTGCATGGTCGCGGATCCAGCGTCGGGAGGCGGGGTCGGTGTCGCCGTCGTATGTCTCGGCCCGGACGGTGGGAAGCTTCAGGGCGCGGATGGCGTTCAGCTGGTCGGCGGCCAGCGCCTTGGTGGGGGAGAGGTACAGGGTGACGGCACCGTCGTCGTGGATCTTTCCCGGATCTGCGAGGACACGTAGTTCAGACCGGTGGATGGCATCCAGCGCTGGCAGTTGGTAAGCCAGCGACTTCCCCGAAGCGGTGCCGGTGGCCACCACCACATGGCCGCCGCCGTGTGCGATCCCGGCGGCTTCCACCTGGTGCCGGTAGGGCTCCCGGATGCCCAGGGAAGTGTAGGCGTCCACCAGGTCCGGATGGACCCAGCCCGGCCATGGTGCGTGGACCGCCGCGCGCGCCGGCAGGGTGCGGACATGACGGAGCTGTTCCGGATCCGGGCCGCGGCCCAGCATGGGAATCAGGGAGTCATGGGGGTTCACCCCAACATTGTTTCACCCGCGGGGAAACGGCAGCCCCGGTTCCCCCAAGGGCGAACCGGGGCTGCGGGACAAAGAGGAGGGAACGGTCAGCTCAGGGAAAGGTCCGAACCGTCGTGGGATGCGGACAGCATCAGCACGCGCGAGACAGTGCTCCAGCCCAGATGCGAGTAGAGCTTCTGGCCGTCCACGGATGCCAGCAGCAGCCCCGTGGTGACATCGTGCTCGAACGCCTGCGCGGCGAGGGCCCGCATGATGAAACTGCCCAGCCCGCGGCGCTGGAACCCCGGCTCGGTAATGATCTTGTCGAACACGGCGGTGTCACCCACCACAAACACCCGGCCGCTCGCGGCCAGGGCATCGCCGGAGCGTACCTCCGCGTAGTGGACCCCGTTCTGCTCGGTTGCGGAGAAGGTCAGGTCGTCGTCGGAAAGCCAGGGATCCTCGGCATCCTGCGTCTCCATGTCAACGATCATCATGGTCTGGGTGTCCGAGGTGACGTTTAGCCCGTGCCTGCCGGCCATGGCTGCATAGCGGGGGATGTCATTGGTCAGGATCGTCAGGACGCGGGGCGGGACCTCTGCGGTTTTGGCAGCCAGGGCGGCGAATTCGTCGTCAGTGGGGTCGGACGCGAAGTATTCCCATTCGCCGCTCGTGTCCGCCCGGAGCGCAGCGGGGAAACGGCCCTCGGTGGATGTCTGGTACCCGCGGCAGCCGGCCCAGCCCGCCACCCACACTTCAAGAAGGCCAGTGATGTCTTCAATCATGGTTTCCGGACTCATGGCATGAACACTATTCCAGCCTGAACGCCAGCAACAGGGTGCTTACGCAATTGTGATGGAGGAGGTTCCGGACGCCGCTACGGGTGCTCGGGGCCAGCCCAATGGGGCAGGTGCCCGAAGCCCAGCCGGTACCCTTAAATACGTGGCTTTGAACAGAATCGTGCTCTTCTACGGCTTTACCCCCATCGCTGACCCGGACGCAGTGCGTCTCTGGCAGCGTGCCCTCTGCGAGAAGCTGGGCCTGACCGGGCGCATCATCATCTCCAAGGACGGCATCAACGCCACCGTGGGCGGCGAGATCGGCGCGGTAAAGCAATACGTCAAAACCACACGCGAATATAAGGGCTTCCACGGGATCGACGTCAAATGGTCCGACGGCGGCGCGGAGGACTTTCCAAGGCTCAGCGTCAAGGTGCGCGATGAGATCGTCTCCTTCGGCGCGCCCGGCGAGCTCAAGGTGGATGAGAACGGTGTGGTGGGCGGCGGCAAGCACCTTAAGCCCGAAGAGCTGCACCAGCTGGTGGACGCCCGGAAACAGGACGGCGAAGAGGTGGTCTTCTTCGACGGCCGGAACGCCTTTGAGGCCCAGATCGGCCGGTTCAAGGACGCCGTGGTCCCGGACGTCGCCACCACCCATGACTTCATCAAGGAACTGGACTCCGGTAAGTACGACGCCCTGAAGGACAAGCCGGTGGTGACCTACTGCACCGGCGGCATCCGCTGCGAGGTGCTTTCGAGCCTGATGGTGAACCGCGGCTTCAAAGAGGTCTACCAGCTGGACGGCGGCATCGTCCGCTACGGCGAAACCTTCAAGGACCAGGGCCTCTGGGAAGGCTCCCTGTACGTCTTCGACAAGCGCATGCACCTCGAGTTCAGCGAAGACGCCAAGACCATTGGCGAATGCACGCGCTGCTCCGCGCCCACCAGTAAGTTCGAGAACTGCTCCAACCCCAGCTGCCGCACCCTCACGCTGTACTGCGCCGAATGCGCCGCAAGTCCCGAAACTTTGCGCTGCCCCGAGGGCTGCGCCGCCTGAGCCACAGCTTCAGCCGGTCGGCTGCTGCGCCGGCCAGGTACAAGCCGCCCTCACAGCCGCCGCACCCGGTAGGCAAAGTTGGCGCCGGTCCTGGCCTCCACCGTGATGATCAAGGAAGTCTCGGCGGAGAGGTAGATGACGTTCTCCCGGTTGACCCCGCATCTTAGCCCCAGGTCCACCAGGGTCAGCGCATCACTGCGGACAACGAAATTGACCCGCCGCTGGCTCCGGCAGGCCAGGGCCAGAGCGTAGGTGCCGGTTTCCAGCACCGGAGTAGTTTCCGTCCGCACTTCCGCGGCGGCAAGAAGCCCGGCCCCTGCATGGACCACCGGCTGCGGGGGGTCGGGCAGGGTCCGCTCCACCCACGCCTCCAGTTCCCCTTCCGGCACGGGGTCGCGCCGAAGTGCATCGCGGGTGAAGGCCGGAGCAGGAGTAACGGAAGGTTCCGCCGGGACGCCCGACCAGTCCCGGCCGTCGTCGTACGTGTATTCACAGCCGCCCAATGCCATCCCGGCTGCCAGCACAAGGCCCAGGACGACGGCGGCCGCCGGCTTCCGCGCCAGCGGTGCCCGTGCTGTCCCTCCGGAAAGGGGCGCGGAGAGCCTCCGCACGGTGGGCATAGTCCGACTCTAAGCCCGCAAGACCCGGCGGGCCAGAGCGGAAGGACCGCTATCGGGCGGGCACCAAATGGTAGGCGTAGATGAGCGGGGCATCCACGCTGGAGGTGCTGACCTCCACCGTGCCGGGCTCGGGCAACGTGATCCTGGTGACTTCCCGGCTGCCGTTGCAGGCCGCCCCGGCGTCCACCACCTGGGTGCCGTTAAGTGATAGCGCGAAGAAGGCTTTTCCGCCGCCTTCGCAGGTGGCCGTCAGAGCGTAGCGTCCGGCCGGAACGCTGGACGCTTCCTGCACGATGTGGTCTCGGTTCAGAATCTTCCCGGCGTCCGACAGCACGGCTCCCGCGGCGGAAGGCAGGGCAGTGGCCTGCCACTGCGGCACGTCCGCGTTCTCTATGGACACCACCGGGGAACAAGAAGCCAAGGCAAGCGCCGCGGCGGGCATGACGGCAGCCAGCAGCAGCCCTCCGGACTTCAGCGGGCGGCAGCGGACGGCAGCCCGGCGGCGGGCGCGCGGAAGGAGGGGCAGCGGAGAAGGCATGGTTCAACGCTACCCCGCGGACAGGACACCCCTTGTACGGGACCCCGTCCGCCCCTGCCCGGACCACCGGACTAAACTTGACCGGTGCCTAGATCCCCATACGAGTTTTCCGTTGGCAGCATCCCCGACGCCCCGCGCAGCGACCTTCCCCAGCTGCTGTCAGCCCTCGCAGCGGACCTGCGCCGGACCGGATACACCCTCGACGGCGTCGCGCAGCTCCTTGGACCCGCGGCCTCGGCGGCACTCAACAGGGACCAGATCATCCCGGCCCTGCTGGCCACCGAACGCGCGGCCAGGCGGGACGAAAGTGCCCGGCCGCTTGCGGCCGTCGTCCGTCTTTGGCTCCTGGCCGAACCGCAGGAACGGGACGTGCTGGACGCCGCCCTCCCGGGCATCCGCAGCGGGGGCCTCCTGGAACTGGGGCTGGTGCAGCCCGTGTCCGGCAGCACCCTGCTGGCAGCCAAGGCTGACCTGCGGCCCTACGGCTGGGACGCCAACGAGGATGGCAGCGGCGGGGCCGAGCTGTGGGTGGCCAGCGACCTCGCGGCCCACCAGCAGGAGGGGGTCCTCCGGCATGACCATGTCCTGGGGATCGGGCAGGCCTCCACCACCCTGGTGCAGACCACCATCCGCCGCCACACCAGGCGGGCTCTGGACCTTGGCACGGGGTGCGGGATCCAGACGTTCCACCTGCTGCACCACTGCGAGCACGTGACGTCCACGGACATTTCAGAACGTGCGCTCGCCTTCACCCGTTTTAACATCCTGCTCAACGCCGGGGCCCTTTCCGTGGACCCGGCCCGGTTCGAGGACCGCGTGAGCCTCCGCCTGGGGTCGCTCCTGGAACCGGTAGCCGGCGAGGAATTTGACCTGGTGGTGTCCAACCCGCCCTTCGTCATCACGCCCCGCCGCGCCGGGGAGGACGCCGCGGGACAGTTCACCTACCGCGACGGCGGGCTGCCGGGCGATGACATCGTTTCCTCGCTGGTGGCGGACCTGCCCGGCGTGCTGGCGCCGGGCGGCACCGCGCAGTTGCTCGGCAACTGGGAGGTGACAGCCGGCTCGGAGTGGCACGAACGGCCCAGGAACTGGGTCCGCCCCGGCACGGACGCGTGGTTCATCCAGCGCGAGCAGGTCAGCCCGGAGCAGTACGCGGAGACCTGGCTGCAGGACGCGTCCGAAGGCCGTGACCGGCAGCACTACCGGGACGCCTACGCCGCCTACCTTAGCGACTTCGAGTCCCGGAACGTGGAAGGGATCGGCTTCGGCATGGTCTGGCTGCGCCGTCCCCTGCCTGGCGGGCAGGCCATCGTCAGCCGCTTCGAGGAAATCACCTACCCCATCGAGCAGCCCATCGGTCCCCACCTGGGCGCCGCCGTCGAACGCTGCGACTGGCTCGCTGCCAACGGGCTCGAGGACACTCACCTGCTGGTGGCGGAGGACGTCACCGAGGAACGGCACCAGCGGCCCGGCGCAGAGCATCCGGGCGTGATCCTGCTCCGCCAGGGGGCCGGGCTGCGGCGGACCAACCTGCTCAGCACCGAACTCGCCGGGTTCGTGTCGGCCTGCGACGGTGACCTTACCGCCGGCCAGATCGCGGGCGCCCTGGAGGCGCTCCTGGGCGGCGGCATTGACGGCGCCGGCACGGAATTCGATGCCGGCAGCTTCCGCAGCTCGCTGCTGGCCGACGTGGAAAACCTGGTCCGCGACGGCTTCCTGGTTCCGGCCCACGGCTGAGCCTTCCTCAGCCTTTGCGCACCGCAGGGTTTTCCACACCGAATGCGCACAATTGTCCAAAATATGGTGAACTAGGCCAATATGGGCTCATCTGCCCCAGCAACCTTTTTCTGTAGGAGCACCGTGCCAAGCAAGGCCAAAACCGGCAAGAAACTCGTGATTGTGGAGTCTCCGGCCAAGAGCAAGACCATCGCCAAGTACCTGGGCGAGGGCTTCATTGTCGAGGCCTCCATCGGTCACATCCGCGACCTGCCGCAGCCGTCGGAGCTTCCCGCAGAACTGAAGAAAACCTCGGTAGGCAAGTTCGCCGTCGATATCGAGCACGACTTCAAGCCCTACTACGTGGTGTCCGCGGACAAGAAGAAAAAGGTCACTGAACTCAAGGCGGCGCTCAAAGACGCCGACGAACTCTACCTCGCAACCGATGGGGACCGCGAGGGCGAAGCCATCGCGTGGCACCTGCTGGAAGTGCTCAAGCCCAAGGTCCCGGTGTACCGGATGACGTTTGGTGAAATCACCAAGGAAGCGATCCAGCGCGCCATGGGCAACCTGCGCGACGTCGACTCCGCATTGGTGGACGCCCAGGAAACCCGCCGCATCCTGGACCGCCTGTACGGCTATGAGATCTCTCCCGTCCTGTGGCGCAAGGTGGCCCGCGGCCTGTCCGCCGGCCGCGTGCAGTCCGTTGTCACCCGCATGGTGGTGGACCGCGAACGCGAACGCATGGCATTCAAGGCGGCGTCCTACTGGGACCTCACCGGCCAGTTTGGCGCCGACGCCGGCTCCTTCAAGGCCAAGCTCGCCGCCGTGGACGGTGCAAAGGTCGCCACCGGCCGTGACTTCAACGACGACGGCGTCCTGGTCTCCAAGAACGTCGCCCACCTCAACGAGGAACTTGCCTCGTCGCTGGCTGCCGGGCTCCAGGACGCGGACTTCCGCGTCCGCTCGGTGGACACCAAGCCGTACACCCGGCGCCCCGCCGCGCCGTTCACCACCTCAACGCTGCAGCAGGAAGCAGGCCGCAAGCTGCGGTTCTCCTCCAAGAGCACCATGCAGATCGCACAGCGGCTGTATGAAAACGGCTACATCACCTATATGCGTACGGACTCCTCGGCGCTGAGCGACGAGGCCATCACCGCCGCCCGCCGGCAGGCGTCGGAGCTGTACGGCCCCGAGTACATTCCGGGCTCGCCCCGGGTCTACTCCAACAAGGCCGCGAACGCGCAGGAAGCGCACGAGGCCATCCGTCCCGCCGGCGACTCGTTCCGGACCCCGGCGCAGGTTGCCTCGCAGCTCTCCGGTGACGAGTTCCGGCTCTACGAGCTGATCTGGAAGCGGACCGTCGCCTCCCAGATGGCCGACGCCAAGGGTTCGACGGCCACCATCCGGCTCGGTGCGGTGGCATCGGACGGCCGGGACGCAGAGTTCTCCGCTTCCGGCACCGTCATCACCTTCCCCGGATTCCTCGCCGCCTATGAGGAGGGCAAGGACGAGACCCGCGGGGACGACGACTCCGACGAAGGCCGCCGGCTGCCCAACGTGGCCAAGGACGACGCCCTCACGGCCTCGGAGATCGTGGCCGTGGGCCACGAGACCTCCCCGCCGCCGCGGTACACGGAAGCGTCGCTGACCGCCGAGCTGGAAAAGAAGGGCATCGGCCGGCCGTCCACCTACGCGTCCACCATCTCCACCATCCAGGACCGCGGCTACGTCCGGAAACAGGGCTCCGCCCTGGTACCCAGCTGGATCGCGTTCTCCGTGATCCGCCTGCTGGAGCAGCACTTCAGCGACTACGTGGACTACGAGTTCACGGCCGACATGGAAGGCGACCTGGACAAGATCGCCAACGGCCAGGCCGTGGGTGCTTCCTGGCTTCGCCACTTCTACTTCGGCGAGGATTCCGATCCCGGCCTGCTGAGCATCGTCAACAACCTCGGCGAGATCGACGCGCGGGAAATCAACTCCATTCCCATCACCGACGAGATCACCCTGCGGGTGGGCAAGTTCGGCCCGTACCTGGAGAGCTCCGCGGCCACCGTCGACCCCAAGACGGGGGAGATCGTGGAATCGGCGCGCGCGAACGTCCCGGAGGACCTTGCCCCGGACGAACTGACGGCTGCCAAGGCCATCGAGCTGATGGAGACCGCCGCCCCCGAGGAACGCGTGCTGGGCACCGACCCGCACACCGGCCACACCATCGTGGCCAAGAACGGCCGCTACGGCGCGTATGTCACCGAGATCATCCCCGAGATGACCGAGGAACAGATCGCCGCCCAGCCCGTCGAGTACTACAAGAACGGCAAGCCCAAGCCGCCCAAGAAACCGGTTAAGGCCAAGCCGCGCACCGGCTCGCTCTTCAAGTCCATGACGGTCGAGTCGGTGACCCTGGACGAGGCACTGCAGCTCATGAGCCTGCCGCGGGTCCTGGGCGAGGACGCCGAGGGCAACCCCATCACGGTGCAAAATGGCCGCTTCGGCCCGTACCTGAAGAAGGGGACGGACTCCCGGTCCATTGGCTCGGAAGAGGAAATCTTCACCATCACGCTGGAGCAGGCGCTGGAGATCTACTCCCAGCCGAAGCAACGTGGTGCCCGTGCAGCCGTGCCGCCGCTGGCGGAGTTCGGGCCGGACCCGGTGTCGGAGAAGAACATCGTAGTGAAGGAGGGCCGCTTCGGGCCCTACATCACCGACGGCATCACCAACATCACTGTTCCCCGCGCCACCTCCCTGGAGGAACTGACGCGGGAACAGGCTGTGGAGCTCCTCGCCGAGAAGCGTGCCAAGGGGCCGGTCAAGCGCACCGCCACCCGGAAGGCGCCGGCCAAGAAGAAGGCCACGGCGAAGAAGTAGCCCGGTGGCCGGGCAGCCGCCCGGCCACCGGCGGGGAATTGCGCCGGGCACCCGAACGTGATCGGGTAGGGGGATGACTGAACAGCCTGCAATTGCCGACCCCACGCCGCTGAACGACCTCGAGGAGCAGCTCGCCAAGGGCGGAGAGCCGGACGCGAGTCCCGTGGACGTCATCCTGTCCTTCCTCAACAGCGAGGTCTACATCATCAGCTCGGATACGGTGGAGGGCGAGGACTCCCAGGTGGAGCCGCTGGTCCTGGCCAATGCCGAGGGTGACCCCGTCCTGGCCGTCTTCTCACACCCGAGCCGGGTGGACCGGCAGTACCTGGATGCCGCACCGAACGTACTGGGCACCCAGGGCGCAGCGATCATCGCCAACCTAGGTGAGGAGCTGGGCATGGTGATCAACCCGGGCGCTGCCTACGGCTTCGAAATCAACCCGGAGGGCGTGGCCAACATCAAGCGCGACTTCAAGCGCGCGGACGAGCTTCCGGACAGCGCCCCGGAGGACCCTGCCGGCATCTGAGCACGTCAACGGGCTGCGCAGTGCGGTGCCCAGTTGGAATACGGCGCCCGCGCCGGTGAATAATGTCACCATGCGGCTAGGCGTCCTCGATATCGGGTCCAACACTGTCCATCTTCTGCTGGTGGATGCCCACCCTGGCGCGCGGCCGGTTCCCTTTGCCTCGCACAAGCGCCCTCTGTCCCTGGTCCAGTACCTGGAACCGGACGGCAGCATCAGTGATGCCGGGCAGCACGAGCTCACGGAGTTTGTCCTGGAAGCCTGGGAGTTCGCGGCCCGGCACAAGGCCGAAGACCTGCTGGCTTTCTGTACCTCCGCCATCCGTGAAGCAACCAACGGGCCGGAGGTGCTGGCCCGGGTCAAGCATGAAACCACGGTGACGCTGCAGGAACTCAGCGGCAGCGAGGAGGCGTCCATGACGTTCTTCGCCGTCCGGCGCTGGCACGGCTGGGGCGCCGGGCCCATCCTGAACCTGGATATCGGGGGCGGGTCCTTCGAAATGGCGTTCGGACAGGATGAGCTGCCGGAGCTGGCCACTTCGGTGCCGCTCGGCGCCAGCAGGCTGACCCGTGACTGGCTCGCCGATGACCCGCCCACTGCCAAGAGCGTCAAGGAACTGCGGCGCTACATCCGGGCCACCCTGAAGCCGGCTGTCCGTGAGTTCGACGGCCTGGGCAGGGCGAACGTTGTTGCCGGAACGTCGAAGACCTTCCGGTCCCTTGCCCGGATAGCCGGGGCAGCCCCCAGCGATGCTGGCCCGTACGTCAAACGCGAACTCAACGCCACGGACCTTGGCATCTGGGCCCAGCGGATTTCCGCCATGAAGGCCGAGGACCGGCTGCACCTGCCGGGTGTCTCGGAAGCGCGTGCCCACCAGCTGCTGGCCGGCGCGCTGGTCGCCGAGGCCGCACTGGAGTTGTTCAAGTTCAAGAAGTTGCGGATCTGTCCCTGGGCCCTGCGTGAGGGCCTCATCCTCCGGCGGCTCGACCAGCTGGTCTTCGACGGGCCGCTCGAGCCCGCGCCGCACATTGCGCCGCCGCAGGCTGTCCGGGCCGCCGTGTAGTTGCCTGCCCTTGGGGAGCAGAGCTGGAGGCTGCTAAAGGCGGCGGAAGGCTGCTTATAAGCGGAAACACCGGGGCCGGCAACAGGAAAATGGGGGAAAACCTGTGGCCGGCCGCCGGTGCCCTGGCAGGCATCCCCATGCCTGCCGCATCACTCGCACCCTCAATGAGGTAATAACCACAGTAGGGGCGAGAGATGTGAGCTACCTGCACTGAACATGGGAGCAACCTGTGAATTCGTGCAGCCCTGTTCCGGAGATGGTGGCGTAAGGAATCGGCACGGGCCATGCCTAACTGCAATGATGGAGCCATGAGCAACCGAATCGCCTTCCTTGGCTGTGGGTCCATGAACGAAGCCATCCTGAGTGGCTTGCTGGAAGCAGGAACGGATCCGGCGGACATCGTCGCCACCGTCCGGCGTGCTGAGCGTGCCGCGGAACTGGCCGAACGGTACCACGGGATCACGGCCATCGCCGGCGAGGAGGAGCCGGACAACAACAAGCAGGCCACCAAGGGGTCAGGCGTGGTCATCCTGGGCGTCAAACCGGTAGGCATCACCGACCTCGCCCGGGAAATCAGCGGAGCACTGGCACCGGACACCGTGGTGGTGAGCGTGGCGGCGGCCGTGTCCATCGCCCAGCTCGAGGCCGCCCTTCCGGCAGGCCAGCCGGTCATCCGGACCATGCCCAACACCCCGGCCAAGCTGGGCCGGGGCGTCGTGTCCGTGTCGCCGGGAACCAATTGCACCCCTGAACAGCTGCAAAAGGTCAAGGACGTCCTGCAGGGCACAGGAACCGTCGTCGAGGTCCCCGAGGAGCAGGTGGATGCCCTCTCGGCCATCAGCGGCTCAGGGCCCGCATACGCGTTCTACCTCGCCGAGGCGATGGCCGCGGCAGGCGAGGAACTGGGCCTGGACCGCGAACTGTCACTGCTCCTGGCCCGCGAAACGGTGGCCGGCGCCGGGCTCATGCTCGCCGAGCCGGGCGCAGACCCGTCCGCCCTGCGCAAAGCGGTCACCAGCCCAAAGGGCACCACGGAGCGGGCCATCGCCACGTTCGACGAGCGGGGCATGCCCTCCATCATCGCCGCCGGCGCCCGCGCAGCGGCGGACCGGGCAGCGGAGATCACCCGCCAACTCGGCTAACCGGAGTTTACTGTCCAGCGGTTGGGCGGGGAGCCGCGCTGTGGGGGTTGAAAATTTCGGCGTGGCTGGGCTGGCCGATCTGGACCGGTGCCGGAGGTGGGGAGACGATGAAGGTAGCCATCGTGGTCGACGCCGCTGATCTTTTAGTGCCGAAGTTGAGCCTGTTGTCCAGCGTGGTGTGGAGGGCTTACACGGGAACCGTGGTGTGTTGCTTTGAGCACGAGTGTTAGATTACTGATTTTCTTTCTGCTCTCCCTGCGGTGGTTATTCATGAACAGACAGGGCAAGGGAGGCAGGAGCGTCATGGATGTTGTGCATGAACGGGCTGCTGGTATGGACCTTTCCAAACGGGACGCGAAGGTCTGTATCCGGGTCCCGGGACCCCGTGCCGGCCAGTACACCTCGAAGGTCACGACCTGGGGTGCAACGACTAGTGAGGTCCTTCGGTTGCGGGATTTCTTGGCAGAGCAGCAGGTCACTGTTGTCGTGATGGAGGCCACGAGCAACTACTGGAAGCCTTTCTACTATCTGATGGAAGAGTCGTTGCCTGTCATGCTGGTCAATGCCCGGGATGCCAGGAACATCCCGGGCCGGAAGACGGACGTTTCTGACGCTGCTTGGTTGGCGCAGCTTGCAGCGCACGGGCTGTTGCGCGGATCATTCGTTCCGCCGGAACCCATCCGGGATCTTCGGGACCTGACGCGCGCACGCTCTTTGGCGGTGCAGGACAGAAGCCGTGAGATTCAAAGGATGGAGAAGTTCCTTGAGGGCTCGGGCATCAAACTTTCGTCTGTGGTCACTAACCTCTCGGGTGCATCCTCCAGGGCCATCCTTGCGGCGTTGGTAGCCGGTGAACGGAGCCCTGAAAGACTGGCCGCATTGGCCAAGGGACGGCTGCGGTCCAAAATCCCGGCCCTGGTCGAAGCGCTCAACGGCCGGTTCCGGGAACACCACGCATTTATTGTCAGCCTTCACCTGAAACGGATCGACGAGTTCACTGATGCCATCGACGCACTCACTGCCAGAATCGAGGAAGTCATCACCCCTCTTCAACCAGTCCGCGACGCGCTGAAGACCATCCCGGGAGTCTCAACCATCGTCGCGGACGTCATTATCGCCGAAACCGGGGCTGACATGACCGTCTTCCCCACCCCGGGACACCTAGCCTCATGGACGGGCGTCTGCCCCGGACACAACGAATCCGCCGGCCGCATCAAATCAACAAAGACCACACCGGGTGACCCCTATCTCAAGGCAGCCCTGGGCGTGGCCGCAATGGCAGCCACACGCATGAATGGCACCTACCTGTTCGCCAAATATCGACGGATCGCAGTCCGGCGCGGCCCCATGAAAGCCCTCGTGGCCATCGAACGCACCCTGCTCATCGCAATCTGGAACATGCTGACTACAGGAGAGCTCTACAGCGACCCCGGCGCTGACCTCCAAACCCGCCGCAACCCCGAACAAGCAAAGAACCGTGCCATCGACCAGCTCAAAGGTCTCGGTTACAACGTCAGCCTCACACCAGCAGCTGCATAACCAAACCCTATTTACGTATTAGATATGGAGGCTTGTGCGGCCTGGAAGTCACCATATCTGGACAAAAACTCTAAGCGAAGGGTCAGGGGCGGGCGGCGAACCGTTCCAGCAGGTCCACGTGCCCGGACACGATCAGCATGTCGCGGGAGGACACCTTGGTTTCCGGCCGGGCGTATGTGAAGTCCTCGCCCGGGGACTTCACCCCGACGATCGTCACACCGTACTTGGAGCGCACCTTGGACTCGTCCAGGGTGAAGCCCACGGTTTCGCGCGGCGGGTACATTTTCACGATGGCGAAGTCGTCGTCGAACTCGATGAAGTCGAGCATGCGCCCCGAAACCAGGTGTGCGGCACGGACGCCCGCGTCGGCCTCGGGGTAAATCACGTGGTTGGCGCCGATTCGGGTCAGGATCTTGCCGTGCGACGGCGTGATGGCCTTGACCCACAGGTGCTCGATGCCCAGGTCCACCAGGTTTACGGTGATCAGTACCGAAGACTCGATGGACGTGCCGACGCCCACCACGGCGGAGCTGAATTCCTGCGCGCCGAGTTGGCGGAGGGCGTCGATGTTCGTGGCGTCGGCCTCCACCACGTGTGTGAGGGTTGAGGCCCACTTCTGCACTAGGGTCCGGTCGCGCTCGATGGCAAGGACCTCCCGGCCCTGCTTGACCAGTTGCTCGGCAGTCGCTGAGCCGAAGCGTCCCAGCCCCACCACCAGGACGGGGGCGTTGTGGGCGGGGCGCCTGCCGGCTTCTGTGGAACTAGCCAATGATGGGCCTCTCTTCCGGGTAGTGGTAAAGCTGCCTGCGTTGCCGCAGGGCAAGGGCTGCGGCGAGGGTCACGGTGCCCACACGTCCCATAAACATCAATGCGGTCAGCACGTAAGCACCGGCGGGTGGTACCTCAGCGCTCAGGTTCGTGCTCAGGCCGCAGGTGGCAAAAGCGGAGATGGCTTCAAAGAGGACGCGGTCCAAAGGCTCACCGCTGATTGACAACAGCAGGAAGGATCCAAGGGAAACCAGGGTTGCCCCCGCAACGATAACGGAAATGGCCACCCGCATGGCACCCTCCGGAATGGTGCGTCCGTGGACTTTCACGTCGGCATCACCCCGGGCTTCGGCCGCAATGGCCAGGAACATGACGGCGATCGTGGTCACCTTGATGCCGCCCGCCGTGGATGCCGATCCTCCGCCGGCGAACATCAGAGCGTCCGTCAGCAGCATGGTGGTGGACTCCAGTTGGTTCTGGTCCACCAGGTTGAAGCCGCCGGAACGGATCTGGACTGACGCGAAGACGGAATTCAGGATCTTGTCACTGAAACTGAGCAAGCCAATGGTCCGGGCATTGTCCCACTCCATCAGCGCCCAGAGGATGCTTCCTGATGCGAAGAGGATGAGTGATACCTCAATGGTCAGCTTGGTGTGCAGATTCCACTTTTTCCAGTTCAGGCCGTTCTGCAGCAGAACCATGACCACCGGAAATCCGAGGCTGCCGAAAAATACGCCCGCCATGATCGGAACGAGTATCCACAAGTCACCGGCGAAGGGAACGATTCCGTCGGCATGGGCCGTGAATCCTGCGTTGTTGAACGATGAGATGGCATAGAAGAACCCGTGCCAGACCGCCCCCCAGAAATTCTCGCCCAGCACGAGGAACCGGGGGATCAGGACCAGGGCCAGGATTCCTTCAATCACCACGGACGTGGTGATGACAATCCGCAGCAGTGTGCCCACTTCACCCAGACGGCCAGCGTTGTTCATGGACTCTGCCGCGATGATCTTGCCCCGCACACCGAGGCGCTTGCTCACCATCAGCGCCAGCAGCGAGGCCAGGGTCAGGGTGCCCAGGCCCCCAATAAAAATACCAATGAGGATTACCAGTTGGCCGAAGAAGGACCAGTGGACGGCAGTCGTGACCACCGTCAGGCCTGTAACGCAGACAGCGGATACGGCCGTGAACATGGCCTGGTGCAGGGGAGTGGACTGCCCGTCCGCCGACGCGGCCGGAAGCGAGAGAAGGAACGTAAATAGAAGGCAGACGGCGGCAAACACCGTCAGCGCAAGCCGGGCCGGGGACGTGTTGGCGATGTCGTCAACGAAGTCGCGCAGCCGCGTCAGTATCCAGAGGCCTTCCCGCTCCTGCGCGGGATGCCAGCTGGCCGGGTTCCGCGGCCTCGACTGGCTTTGCGTCATGTGTGGCTTTTCCTCGGTTGAATCTGTTTCCCTCTGTAGTAAACCACTAATGCCCGCGTAATGGCCGGGCCGGGCGGGGCCGGTGCTCGGGTAGCCTGTGATTGATGACATACCTGCCCGGTCTCACCAAGCCCGCGCCGCCAACGGTGGTGGCGTGGGGTCCTGACATGACCGCCTACAACTTTGGCCCGGGCCACCCGATGGCGCCGGAGCGGATGGATCTCACC
Source organism: Arthrobacter sp. Y3221157 (assembly GCF_059089865.1). Classification (NCBI taxonomy): domain Bacteria; kingdom Bacillati; phylum Actinomycetota; class Actinomycetes; order Micrococcales; family Micrococcaceae; genus Arthrobacter; species Arthrobacter sp. Y3221157. The sequence continues at coordinate 1,585 of NZ_JBNHFD010000082.1, read as the reverse complement.
GCCCGCCTGGCGCAGAGCCTGGGGCTGTTCGACCTGGGCCATGTTTCCGTGGAACCTCCGGAGGTGGCCAGCGACGCCGAGCTCGAACTGGTGCACTCGCCCGAGTTCGTGGCGGCCGTGCGGCGGGTCAGCGAGGACCCGACCGAGCCGGACGAGTCCCGCGGCTTGGGCACTGAGGATGATCCAGCGTTCGGGGGCATGCATGAGGCGGCCGCACGACTTGCCGGTGGCTCCCTGCTGTGCGCCGCGCAGATCCTGGACGGCTCGGCACTCCACGCAGTTAACTTCGGCGGGGGCATGCATCATGCCGCCCGTGACCGTGCCAGCGGCTTCTGCATCTACAACGACGCCGCGCTCGCCGTGCAGAGGCTGCTGGACGGCGGCATCCGCAAGGTGGTGTATATCGACGTCGATGCCCACCATGGCGACGGGACGGAAAGCATCTTCTGGAACGATCCCCGGGTGCTGACGATTTCACTGCATGAGTCCGGCCTTACCCTGTTTCCCGGGACCGGGTTCGCCAACGAAATCGGCGGTCCACAGGCGGAGGGGACGGCCGTGAACCTTTCCTTGCCCGCCGGAACCGGCGACGCCGGATGGCTCCGGGCCTTCTACGCGGTGGTGCCGCAGCTCGTGGCCGCCTTCGGGCCGGAAGTGATCGTGAGCCAGCACGGCTGCGACTCCCACCGCACCGATCCGCTGACGCACCTCAAGCTCAGCGTGGACGGCCAGCGGGAGGCGGCCAGCGCCGTCGGGCAGCTCGCCGAACGCCACTGCGGTGGCCGCTGGATTGCCACCGGCGGCGGAGGGTACAACGTCCTGGACGTGGTACCCCGGTCGTGGAGCCATCTGGTGGCCATCGCCGCGGGGCGGCCCGTCCCCCTGCGCGCCGTCGTGCCCCAGGACTGGCGGGACTACGTGGAGGACAAGTTCGGGGCGGCGGCTCCCGCGCTGATGGGCGATGACGTGGAGCTCTGGTGGCGGTCCTGGGAGGTGGGTTTCGACCCCAACGATGCCGTGGACCGCACCGTCATGGCCACCCGCAAGGCGGTGTTTCCGCTGCACGGACTGGACCCCTGGTTCGACTAGGACGGCACCAGGCGTGGTCTTCTCGGTCTGGAACACTACTCCCGCCGCAGGACGTCCATGCCGTGTCTAGCACCGGCCGGGGCAGCGGGCAAGGGGCCGCTCCGGGGGCCGAAATAGTTGATGCCTTTCGGCGTATATGTCGCTAGGGTGGGAGGCATGGTGACAGACGACGTATTTGCCGTCATTGCGGAATCGACCCGGCGGGACATCCTGGTGTCCCTTCGTTCCGGAGACAAAGCCGTGGGGGAACTGGTGGAGGAACTGGCCGCAAGCCAGCCCACCATTTCCAAGCACCTGAAGGTCCTGCGCGAGGCCCAGCTTGTCAGCATGCGGGCGCAGGGCCAAAAGCGCTACTACGCGCTGAACCGCAAGCCCCTTGAGGGCATCGCCAGCTGGCTTGAGACGTTCGACGTCGGGTCCCCGGCGGCAGCCGGCACACCCGGAAAGGCCGCACAGCAGACCGCGGCGCCGCGCGAAACAGCAGCCGCCGGCGGGG
>NZ_JBNHFD010000081.1:0-18653 GCF_059089865.1 Arthrobacter sp. Y3221157 | reverse complement strand
CGTCAAATTCCTCAGTGCCCATCACGGAATCCTATAGGTAAGTACGACGCCGCCCTGCTGGTGGCCCTTAGCCAAAGGACGTGCGCCGTAGGGGGTTTCGTGTAGGGGATCCTCGAGAGGATGAGCATGTCAGCCCTGGTTTCGGACCACTGAAACGGCCTGATCCAAGAAGGCACGACGCCGCTGGCCAGCGCCAGCGAGGAGGCGCTCTTGGAAAGTGCTTAGGATCAAGGATGGACAGTTTCCCGGGAGGCATCTTCCTCAACGGAACAGTCGGCGTTGGCAAAACGACAGTGGCTGTTTGTATGGGCAAGGCCCTCCAACAGCTGGGGATTGCCCATGCCGTCATCGACTTGGATGCGATACGCCTCGCTTGGCCGGCACCTACAGGCGACAGATTCAATCACGAGCTTGAGCTCGTCAATCTCGCATCGCTGGTCGAAAACTACGCTGAGGCCGATATTGGGACTTTCGTGATGGCCGGGGTGATTGAGGACGTGGGCGAGATTCAACGCTATCGACACGCCCTGCGAGACACGCCGCTCCGGGTCTGTCGGATTACTGCTGATGAGTCCGTTCTTCGGGCGCGCCTCACCAGTCGTCATAGGGATGACCCCGACGGGCTTCGCTGGCACCTGAACCGTGCCGCTGAGCTGGACAGCATCCTAGTGAAGCAGTCCCTGGATGACTTTGTCGTAGACTCATCGGACAAATCAGCAGAAGCAGTGGCACGGGAGGTCTTGAACTTGGTGGCCCTGCAAGGGGATTCGCAGCAATCGACATCCGCCTCATCTGACCTGAACCCCACCACGAACGGATCGATCCGTTAGAGGTTCCTTTTCGCGCGGAGCTGGATTAGCTAGCGCGTAATTGTTAGTGCCTTCACCGGCGTCGCGCAAGAGGCGAGCTCATTGTTCTCAGTTCCGTCTGCCCGGTTGTTCTTGCCGGTGTCGTCGCACCAGTCAATATCGTGCGGCATTGCGGTGACGGCCGCCTCGCCAGTTGCTATCGCTGCAGGGACAGCGAAGGTATACGTAAATTCGCCGGCATCGGTCATCGGGGCCGTTGCGCGGACAACTTCCATACCGCTAGCGTCGGTAACACTCACTTGAATCCGGGCATTGGCCCCATATCGGGGGTTGCAGTCTGCTGCAGGCGCTGCGACTGTCACCATCTCTCCGGGTTTGGCGAAGGTTGGACTCACAGAATAAGAAGGCGGGAAGCAAGGCGGCTGATTACCGCCGACCGGTTCATCACGCAGGGATGAGGAGCAGGCACCCGCAGTGGCTATCAGAACAGCGCCAACAACCAGCGCGGAAAACCTTCCGAAAGCCTTCATGTACCTATTGTTTGCCTACCTGCATCACCCGGCCCGTAACGCCCAAATTCGTCCCCAAATCGTTGCGCCTTGCTGTGCTGTTGGTCAACGCTGACCACGGCGTGCCGGTGACGGGTCAACTTACGGGCAAGGGGCGGAGGCATCCAGGCTACTGCGGGAAGATTGCAGGCGGGTTGGAGAGAATAGGAGAATTGAAGGGAGCCGCTGGGCGAAGGGAGTGAACGAATGATTTTCCCATTTAGCTTCACCTCGGCGGCTCTGTGTTGGCTGTTCCTAATGGCCTTTCCCTTGGCCTACGACAAATTCCGCCAGGAGCCTGACACGACCAACCGGCAGGCCCTATCCGCGGCGCTCGGAGTCACCGCACTCCTCATCGTCATAGCCCTACTGCTCTTCTCGCTGCTGGGATTCCCATAAGGGGTGGCCCGAGCCCAAAGTGGAGGACCCTTGGGTTGAGGGGAATCTACCGATTACCAGTGTTGATAGCTCGGACGGCACCGGGAAGTACTCCGTCCAGGATCGGTTCCCGACTTGCCCGACGGCAAGAGCGCTTCTCAAGTGTGTCCGCTAATGGTTCGTCAACAAACGCAATGGGCTTGGGAACGACCTACTCTGGCCGCGAGTCTATCGGCGCGGAATGCCCGGTACCCCTCAACCTTTTTTCGCCCCTGCGAGACGAGACTGCTACTGCCATCGCGAAGACGACGGCGCAGGCTACAGGAACCGACAGAGCATCCGGAGCTACCGGGCTGAAGTTTCTAACTATCCATGCGACGCCCGAACCTACCGGGATCGCCGCAACTAGCCACAACCAAAACATCCAATTCGGCGGAACCGCCCGATTACTTATGTTCCCCATTGCCGCAGCATAATATCGCGTTGAAAAGAATGCACTAGCTCTGCTAAAAAGCCGCCAACCCGTGATCTGCTGCTGAATGACCGGCCAGGGTTCGCATTGCGGATCGCGCCAACCCGAGTGACCTTGACCGATAGCGCTACGCTATGAGCATTCACTTACACGGCCGGAGGGACCACGCTCTGATTCCAGTGGTTGGCGGCGGAGGGGGAACAACAACATGAATGCTAAGACTGTTCTAGTCGCCCTTATCGGTACTGCCTTCTTGGTATTTGCCTTCCCTTACCTTCTTGCTTCGTTCAGCATGGCTCCGAACGGTACCGAAACACTTTTACTCGTCGTGGCTCTGTGGACCGTTTGCTGGGCGGCCAACCGCTTAGTCGATAGGCACCGCCGGCTGAGCCGCTGACTAACCAGTGACCAACCAATTACTGATCCCTTAGACGTTCGGAAGGCGGTCTCCTATTCGCGGCGTTCTTCCCTCACAGGTTTGAGGTGCTCGGGGACGCCACCGTTTTGGAGGGCTGGATAGGTGCATGTGAACTCGCCCCGATATCCGAAGAGAAACCCGAGGATGGGGTTCCGGACCTGCATCTGGATCGTGAACACGCCTCGGGCATCATCAAAGCTCTCGAAGAGGTCTGCCGTGCCTGTGCAAACGGCGGGAAATTCGAACGCCGCGAAGCCTTCGTAGAACCTTTGTGCCCCTGATTGCAGATGTAGTGATCCATCGGGCATCACCCCTAAAGCGAGGTCAGTAGCAAGGTGCTGGTGGGTGCCGAGGTAGTCAACGATGCCGCCAGTATGTTTGCTGTGCACCATGGTGGCGTCGAAGCGCCGGCGTTTGGAGTTGGTTAGTTCCAGAGTCCTGACGAAGGTAACTGTAGGACGGCCGAAGCCATCGATGTATGGGTAGTTCTCTATCGTGAAAGGAATGTTCTTTCCCTGGTCGGGAAACAGGATGTTGCGGTAGGCCCCCAGCTGCAGAAACGGGACTGTCCACCACGCCCCGCGGCGGACCTCTGAGAAGATCCCGCGTCCCACGCACGCGTAGCCTGCTTCAGTGTCAACGCCGAAGCGTTTCTGCAGCATAGGGTGCAGTCGGTGGAAGTCATTGCCGAGTGCTAATTCAAAGATTGACGCCACGTTTATCCCTGCCCTCCCGAGTTGGCGCCAGACCAGGTGTGGCTGGTTCAGGCAGATCAGCAAGTGCCGACGGGGAACGCCCGGACCGTGAGTCCGGTGCCTTTCGCAGGCATCGTCCTGCCCTGGGTACGGTCCGGTGGGGCGGCAGCATCAACGAAGCTGCCGCGACTGTCAGGCCCAGTGCTGCGGGGCCGGCAGTGCGTCCTGCCAGGGCTCGGCGGAGCATGACGCAGGCGGACAGAACGCCGCATGTCCTGGCTGCGGCATCGATCAGCCAGTGGTTTCGGGAGTCCCTGGGATCGAAATCAGACTCGGCCCACATTCTCAGGCGGTCAAAGCTTATTGCTGTCGCCCACCCCAAGGCTGGGCGGAATACCCATGAGTCCAAGGCCCTTCCGAGAGCACCCATTCCCGGCTGATAGTTGTACCCCGTGATGAACCGCAGGCCGTCCTCTGTTGGGATGTAACGCCAATAGCCGGAGCCTTGCCCGATGGGTGACACAGGGTCGGCGGTGTCGAATTTCAAAACAGAGGTGGCCTGCCCGTCATGCCTAAACCGGTGCCCCAGCGACGTACCCGTCCCCCGGATGACATAGAGCGGAAGGCGGAACTCATAACGAAAATGAAGAGGCCCCTGGCCGTCTTGCTCAATCGGGGTAATTCGGGAGAACCGCAAATCCCATCGAGGGTGCAAAGACGGGTCTTGGCTTAGCTTCCACACCCGGTCCATTGCCGCCCGAATACCAATCTCAACGTAAATCGGCCTGCGTGACACAGCAGCTGTCCGGCGCATTTTTCCCCCCACTGCAGCATCATAAAGGGCAGCACGTACACGACCGCTAAGACCCACACGACACCCAAGCCCTCATTGCCAGCTCGATCTGAATGCCAGCAAGACCAACTGCCCCGTATAAGGTTCGTCAGCGGTGGCTGCAGGCCCGGCACCTCCTCGTCAGCGTCAGCGCCCGCTGTCCTCTTCCTCCAGGTCCGGCGCGTCCACCGATGCGGAGTCGGGCATGTCTGTTGCACCACCCGCACTGCTTCCGGGAACCGCGTCGCCTGCAGTACCTCCGGCAGGTGCAGTGCCCGAGGGTGCAGCAACCTCAGCCGGGTCATCGGCCGGGCGGGGGCCGGCCACGAGCGTGCCGACGTTCTCGGCTTCCCGCGCGACCGATTCGGCTTCTGCCGCTGCTTCCTCCAGCGAGGCGGCCTCGGCCGCATCGTCGCTGATCTCCGCTCCTTCGAGGGACGGTTCGCTCAGGCGGAGGTCCTCCGCGGTTGCGTTGAGGGTCGGCTCAACGGCATCAGGGGAGACCTCCGGGGCGGAGAGGCGGACGTCGTCAGCGCTGAGGAGTTCCGGTTCCGGTATGGCGGCTTCGGCTGGTGCGGAATCGCCAACCTCCGGCTTGCCCGGCTGATCGCTCATAGTGAACTGCCCCTCGTGTGCCTGCCGCTGTGACGGGCTGATTCTGGTCCCAATTACCCCACGACTCTAGCCAACTATGGGGCTTTTCCGCATGGAAGACTTTACTTAGATCACTTCACTGCTTTCCATGCGCAGGTAGCGGTAGACCGTGGCCCGTCTTGCGGCGATGACTTCCCGTCGCCCGGCCTTTCGCCCGTGTTCGGCGGCCGCGGCCATGCCTGCCCTGGTTCGCTCGGCCAGCTGATCGCGCTCGAGCTGGGCGAACGCGGACATGACGGTGAGCATGGCCCTGCCTTTATGTACCAACCGATCCCGAAAGCTGGGTCTATCCGCGATGAACAATCGCTCCATGAGTGATCAGCCTTTGGAGTCCAAGTACTCCTCCGACGACCCCCCGCGAGAGGTTCCTAATGCCCAATTACTTGCGATTGCTATAGAAAACGGCGTTACTCTGCAAGCCCTCCTCCTGGCCGCGCATGACCATGCCCGCAAACTAGATGAGGCTCTGCGAGCCATGGGTGACTCGGGCATCACTCCACTCACTATCGCGGCTGAGGCCGGTTTAGGGTGAAGCGCATGTTTCGGCCGTGCTCGCTGGCCGGACTACCCTGGACTTCCTTCTGGAGCTCCCACGAACCGACTCGCCGACGCGGCAGAGTCCAAAAGCGTGAATATCTTCTGTTTCGCTGAAGGTTCGTCTCCGATCTCTGGATAACTGCCGCGTGCCTGGCTCTAGACTGTCGGCATGCCGATGCGATGGTTGACCCGGGAAACGTTCACAGGAGAACTCTCCGACGAGGAAGGAGAGGCGAGGGGCCGGGAGTGGTGGGAAGTCCGGCAGTGCATTCGCTCCCTGCTTCACTCCGGCGCCGAACACCTCTCGACATCAACGTGCACGATGGCATTATCGACTCACTCCAGCAGGTGGAAACCGATGTGATGGAGCTCCGGGCACTGATCGGCGACAACCAGATGGGCTATGAATGGCTTCACGTTCGTTATCTCGGCGCCAAGCGACCATTCTCGAACCTGGTTTCGGCGAGGCCGGAACCTCGGTCGAAATGCTCAGGGATGAACTGGCAGTCCAAGACGGCTCCTTCGTCCATAGCGTGATCACGTGGTCGCGTGGAGAGTTCGATATCGTGTTTACGTCCGCAGAGGTCGTTCTCACCCCAGGACGGGGCGAGGAGCGCATGGCTCACTTCGCCCGCACAGCTGGCCGATAAAGGTCATGTGCACTAGTGAAATGCCGCGACCAGGTTTTACGTCCTTTTTGGAGTTGTCCGGGCGGCGACGCGATACGGCATCCTTGCGGGTAAAAGCAGGCCGAAAGAGATCGCGCCGCCACTGAAGCCGATTCGCTGGGCGGTAGCTGAACCGTCGCTGACCCGCTAAAGGTTGGCCTAGGAATCCAACCAGGCCGCGCACCTTGCACCTGCAGTAGGCTTGCAAGGTCCATCTTGGGCAGCTAAATCTTGGGGGAAGAATCATGGAGATTGTCCTACTGATCGTCTTTCCGATCATCTTCTTTTACGTTCTCTACGGGATGATCCGAGCGGCGACACGAGATGGCATCATTGCCGCCAAGCAGGCCGAAAGAGAGAACGCTGCTGCTGATGCCGTTTCCCAGGACCGTCACTAAGCCGTCCATGCCTCGGTAAAGGTTCGCGTTTAAGGATGGGGGCAACAAGCTTTCAGTCTTTGGCTGGCGGGGTCGTCAGGAATGATCCCAGCCGTTTGCCGACATCTGCCGTCGTCCAGAAGGAGACTTGCTGTTGACCGTCGGGGGTTTCGATATCTACTTCAATGGCGAAGCCCGGCACATCTCCTACCGTCCGGCTAACGCTGAACCCAGTCATGCAGTTCTGAGGGAGGTCTTCTCCCATCAGAATGCGAGGATCCTCGACTCCCGTGCCACCGTGCAGCATCCAACTGGCTCCCTGCTGCAAAGCGGCACGATGTCCGTCGCATACAGGAGCTTCCATCCGGGACCCTGGGATTAACTCGAACGCGCCAGTAGGTGCCTCAGAGCAGCGCAACACAGAACAAGTCGTCATGATTGCGATGGTATCTATCACCACTCCAAACCGAAGCCTTCCGTGGGCTCCATCAATCCGCGGAAACAGTGCCGTACAGGGTTCCCGCAGCGGGGACAGTGCTAGAGCCCGCACTGGCTTCGTCTTCGAGGGAGTCTCGCAGCTGATCGGCTAAGGGCAGGGCCACCTCGACTAGCCCAGGTTGTACTCCATGGCGAGTCGGAAGGCCTGCGAGAACTCACTGTTGATCGGATCGCCGTTTGGCGCCGGCGAGGATGGAGCATGACGGAGGGCTCCACGAGAGCGGAGGTAATTCACGCGTTCTTCGACTATTCGAAGCAGGTCCGCTGCGTTGGCCTGATCGCTACTTTTCAACTCGATGTATGGGAGGTCGCCTTCCTCGTAGGAGTACTCAATGCCACGCGCGTCAACGACCAGAGTGAACTCGCCATGGACGAACATCTCAGCCACGCCTTCAAGTGTTTCCCGGTCATGGAAGAAGTGCACTGCTCCTTCCTCGTCGACTGCCAATACGGGGTAGGAAATAAGCGCCGGCGCCGGGCTGTCCTCAGTCTGACGGCTTGCAATTCCTTGCCAGCGATTCAGCGCCTGTGCCAGGACTGATTCGTACTGGCTGCGGGCGAACGTGATGGTCCGAGGGCCCCGAACTGGCTTGACGTCATCGGCGTCGCCGGTGTCGTCCTTCCAGCCGGCTTCCGCCCAGATGACGGTGTTTTCTGTTCGGCGAACTTCAACGCTCAACGCTCCGCATCCCGCTTCCAGGCAGCCAGGACATACCAGCAATGCAACCCGGCGGTCGCTGAAATCAAGTTCCGCAAGCCCCAAAAGACGTTGGACCTGAGCCAGGGCATGACCAGGGTTGTCTGTTCGAAGGGCCGTTCGCTCCGCAGGTGGCATTGCTTGATCCAAGTCAAAGACATCCGACAGGATCTGTCCGTCAATCAGGAACTCCTGCACGGATGATGACCGCGGCTCGAGGTGCCAAAAACGTGGAAACTGACGGACAGACCAGTACCGGACCACGTCCCGGAGTTCGAGCGTCGAAAGAATTCCATCCATGATCGCAATTATGGTCGCAAGCCTCTCAAAGGCTCTGCAGACCTCCGCAGGGCGTTCGGCTGACGGTCGTCCTGAGATACGACCTATCAGGATTTCGCAGAGCTCAAAGCGCTTCATTCTGAAGGATGGTTGGGCAGGCGCTCGGGGTGCTTCGGGTCCTTGCCGCGCTCCCGCCAATACTCATCCCGTTGCCACAACGAAAACCGGGTCACCCACACGGCCAAAATGATCGTCCCAGCCCCAAGGAACCCAAGTCTGGCCCAAAGCCACGGCTCGGATTCGATCGGCAGCAGGATCAGGACCAAAGAAACCAATGAGAGGGTCAACCCAAAGTAAACGACCCGACTAAGCCTGCGCCTCACCTCTGGGCTTGCGCTCATGGGCAACCGCCCGGCCTTCATCTTTTTCGGGGACCTAGATGGCATAAATGAACTGAATCACGGACGGGAGGCAACGGGTAGATCCTCCACCATTGGCCCGCGGAACTTTAGCCTCTAACGCGAGTGCTACGTTCCCGGGCATGAATGGCTTGGGTCTCCTTGAGTCGCTGCACTGGGCACGAAAAAGCCCGTCTTCGAGGTTGCTCTGTTGGCCTCCGCTATGAACTCATTGCACCAAAACGGTCAGCATGAGGCCGGCTAGCGCAAGGATGACGACCAAGAGGATGGCCAATAGTTCGGGGTACTTGCTGAAGAACACCAACACGCGCAGGAACCGGGGCGTCCTCTCGTGCCTATTGTCTTCGTGGCCAGTATCTCCTTCGAGCATGTCTCACCCCTCGAGGTCTAGCCCGGTTCGGGCGGACCCTCCCGATGCTAGGAATCACTCTCTTGTTTAGGTAACTCTTCGAGACATCGGTGGTCAGTCCTTCCGGCGCGGAGCTAAATACAACTCTGCTCCGAGGTCCTCACAAGTACAACCTCTTGCCAACTCCTTCACGCTGCCAGCGAAGCCCGCAGAGGGTTACAGATCCAACTCGACTGCCCACGACCCGTTCCCGAGGGGAAAATGGACTAGACCTAGCGGCCTGTGCCATGAAGGGTTCCTTCGGTGATCCTTCACCGGATTCTCGAATGATCCCGCCGTATCCACCGCGTTGGGCAGAGGACTAGTTCGACTAGCCTTGAGCATCCCCGTTCTTGCTCATTCGCTTCATAAAATCGGCGAATAATCCGGGATCCGAGTAGGGCATGACTGCCCAGTGCAAATCCTCAGCTGAGTCGATCAGGCTGAGATCTGCGCAGTCCTGCTGCCGCGTATGATCCTCGATCAGATGCATCTGGATTACTTTCGCTGCGTGCTGAATGGAGTCAGCCACGCCATCAGCCGGAACATTTAGGGGTGACGTGACAACGTCGCCTGCTCGATCGACATAGAAGCCTGCTTGCTTGTCCAGATTGCGCTGTTTTGCTGTTGCTTCGAAGGTGGCCAAATCCGGAAGTTGGTAATACTCCGCTCGTCGGCTCGGGTCCCAAAAGCCACCGAGACCTGATGCGAACTGCTCGGCTACTTGCAACTTTTCTGCATGAGGCCGGCGTGTTGTGCGCAGCCCTTCAGGTACCCGAACCTCTCGCGCCGGCCTGGGCGCTTGGCCGTAGAGCCCTAGCGGCGCAGTCCACTCCCACTCCGAGGCCTCGTAGAGCCACCGCGCCTTCGCAAGCTCTTCGACCGCGAGGACGAGAAGCGACTGGGCCCGGCCCGGGCTTTGGTGGCCAGCAAGAAGTGCGGCGTCCTCAATCAACGCCACCGCATTCGCCATGAGCGCCTTCCACCACCGGCGAGCAAATTCTGCGCCGATTTCCTCAATGTCAGCTTCTCCCATGTACTGATTATCGCGTGAGCTGCTGACAAGCGATTCAAGCCCTGATCGTTCCCGTGGAACCCGCGACCTTCGACGAAGCCGCTCTCCGGGTCCAAATCGCAGTCAGACTTCTCGAGACGGTACGGTGTCGAGCAATCCGAGAACCGCGAGTGGATCGTTGACGAGCGCAGCCAAACCAATCAACTTCGACGGGAATGCAGCCGGCTCCGCACTCAGGTTCTCTTCATCGAAGAGCCGATGAAACCTGTCGCGAAGCCCGAACGGCAGCCTGTCGGCGACTTCGTCTTCCATTTTGGACGCCTCAATAGAAAGCGCCGAGGGCCTGTGCCGCTGCATGCGTTCGAACTTGGTTTTTGGCTCGGGTGCGGGCAGCCTCGCCGCCTCTATCAGTCGCGCCGCCCCGGCGCTCACCCAAGCATCTGCTGCATTGACCGCCAATGGAACCGGGATCACTTGTACGGCCAGGATCGCTTCAAGCCTGACCGCGAGAGAAACACTTGATGGGTCTTCATGGGTGTTTACATAGCGAAGTACGTCAACGCCGGCTGCGCAGAGTTCAGCCAACTGCACGTCGCCTGCCATGTTGGCGCGCTCTGGATGCACGCCTGGTTCGATGGACGCGTTGCGGCGGAGGCGTACCCGGTATAAGTAGAACTGCTCGTCGGCACCGTTTTGGTCAGTCATCCGCCTGAGCATGTTCTCGATCGCCGCCTCGTAGGTGCCCAGATGAAGTGCCTTAGCCTTCTGACGCGTGGCCCAGCGCTCCAGCCCTCTCCCGTCGCCCCCGATTTCTTGCAATCTCCGCTTGGTGATGTCCGTGATGGTAGCTGTGGGGTCGAAGGCTCGATCGGGCCAGTTCGGGTGCGTTGACGTGTGATACCAGAACGTTTCACGCACCTTCGAGTCATCGTGGGAGGGGTCATCTTGCGAAGCCCAGAAGTCAGGCCGCTTCTCGGACTCGCAGTTGGTGCCGCAATTCAGACAGGCTTCATCTCGTTGGTGAAAGCGGTCTAACCACTCAGCGTTTGCATGCCACTCACTGCTACAGGTCCCGCAACGCATCCAACGGAGGCGTTCAAAATCCACTGCTCGCTCAATCACGATCACCAGTCTCACACGAAGGACTGACAGACCCCTCAGGCTATGTCTGCCTCGAACTGCAGAGTTTCCCCGCACCACTGCCCATTAACCGATCCCTTAATAACGCTCATGTTGATAGCCCTCCACGTCTTCGCCACCTGTTTAACCATGTTTGAGGCGGCCGCCCGGAATCGTATTCGAGTTGGATGCTTCGGAGGTCATTGGCCAGTGCAGTGATTCTGGGCGTGGGCTTTTTGCTGTCGCCGAACCACTTGTGACAGACAGCGGCGACTACCTCCGGAGTGATGGGCTTACCTTTCGCGATTAGGCGCGTAAAGTCTTCGATTTCAGGGTCGTATTCGTCGGGAGGCGCATCGTCCAGGACCCCGAGAAGATCGTGGGCGTTGACGCACTCAGTGACCGCACGGCGCAGACGTCGGTAGTCCTGCGTTCTGGCGTCCATTCGGACATTCTAGGGGCAGAAGGGTCCGGTAGAGGTTGGTCCATCGTCCGCATCCAAGCACTACCGCCGCGTCTTTAGGATTAGGTATGAGCAAGCCTCCGCGAATGATCGCACCGCTCCTGGCCTTCCTTCTTGCCGGCTGCGCAGTCGCTGGTTCATCGTCGGATTCGTATCATCGAACCAGCAGCCATGATGAGTCTTGGAATGTCGGCGCAACTCACCCTCGATACGACACGCTGGCTACCTGCGAGGAGGATCCAAGTGTCGAAAACGCCATTGTGAGCGCCGACCTGCCCTCCTCGCATCTCGGCATGAAACTTCTGCCGAATTCGACCGAAGAAGACGCAATTCGTGTAGCCGACTGCCTAGCGGAAACTCTGACAAGTGGCGAGATATGGATTGCTTCACCCCGCTGATACCCAGTTAGGGTTCCGCCGTTGGACTGCGCAATGCGACGAGCGGCCGCCACGCATAACTTATTCAGAGTGTGGATACGATGGCACTTCACCGAAAGCCTGAGGGGGCAGCGCCATCAAGAACCGCACCTTTACACTTCTTACAGCCACACTCGCAGCCGGTCTGCTTTTGAGCAGCTGTTCGGACTCCGGCGGCCTGAAGGTCTTGGAACGAACAACAACGGCAACGGATGAGCTTCCGGAAGACGTCAAATTCAACGACGTGAAACTGGACAAGGTACTCCTTGTTGCAGAGGCCTATGGGAAGAAGTACTTCGTGGCACAGGGCGATGAAGGACCACACGCGTGTCTAATCACGATCCCCGTTGATGGGTCTGGTTGGTACTCCGGGTGCACTGATGCCACAGAAGGTGAACTGGTCAGGACCGGCGGACCGGACCAGGAATCCTCAATACTCGTTTCCGACGGTTATGACACCAAGGAGCTCGAATCTAGCGGCTGGACGAAGATTCACGAGAACGTCCTCGTTTCCGACGGATAAACGGCTAGAGCAAGACAGCCGGTTCAAGGGCAACCTGGGCGTCGGCCTTGATCAGCCTTCTCGCCATGGGTTCCCGGAATGGGCGATGGGTTCGCGGTGGCGACTGGTTGACGGGACGCGGTGCGGGAAGGCCTCCGCGGGTGCCGGGCGAGAGCTAGACTCGCTCTCATAACTGGGTTGGGGGACCACATGAGCACACCTATAGAGCCGACCCGCACATCAACCGGTGGACTAAACAAACTGGCCGTTGCAGCTAATGTTTTTGCTGCCATAGCAGCATCAGGGTTTTGGGTTTTTGGGGTCGCGGTTCTTGCAGTTTTTGCAGTGGGCGCCGGGCACGTTGCCCTGAATCAAATTCAACGCGGAGACGAGCGAGGCAAGGGGCTAGCAATCGCTGCTCTTGCCGTGGGGTACGGGATAGCCACGGTGGCTTTAATCAGCATTTTGGGGTTCCGACCGAGCGCAGTCCAACAGTTCTCACAGTAGTCGCCTGTCTAGATGGTTCCCCTCGGGGGCTAACCCGGGTCGTCAGAACGTTCACCGTACCGCCGACTACCGCTACCAACCATTCACAAAAGAACCGGACCCAACTCTCGGCGTTCAGGCCTAGCGCAGTAAGGCCGATCCTTGACTCCCAAAGCGGCGCCAGCTTCCTGACCCGCCTATCCTTCCCATATAGTCCAGAGTATCCAGGGCGAACCCCACCTTCACCGAGCATTGTGCTCATAACAACCATGCAGTTCTGTCGGCGAGCGGCCTACGCTAGGCAATCGAAATTCCAGTGGCCCCAAGGCTGGTGATTCCGGTGAGCGCCTCGACCGCAGTGCCGGCCACATCGCGTCCACACTCATGAATGCGTAATCGACCATCACACCCAGCAGCGCCAGCCCTGCCCCGACGACGGGCAGCACAGCGGCAGAGGGTGCCCGATCGCTTCCTTGCCGGCGCACCGGCGACGATAATTGAATCATCGGCGCTATGGACAGCGGCGAACATGTACCGGGATCGGGCCCCGGAGCCCACCGCCCTGCCGGGCCTGTCCTGCGGGGGCGACGGAGGCGGGGTTCAGATGGGAGATGAGTCAGATGCCGGATAATCCGGCCACGACGGACACTACGTTAGGGCCAACCTCGGAGCGGGGCCTGTACCGCGCCGCCGGCCTGGGAGGCATCCTGGCCGCGGTGTCCTGGGCGATCCAGCCATTCCTCGTGTTCGTGGTTGTAGGCGATGCGGGAGATGAGTTGCCCACGCTGGAATACCTGCTATCCCGTCCGTGGGGCGGCGCCGTCGAGGCGGTGGTCTTCACGGGCATGGGCGTCGGGATCCTGCTACTCGTCCGGGCGGTGCATGCCTTAGGGGCGCGGCGGCTGGGTTCCCTGCCTACCTCGGCCTCCGTCGGATACACGTGCGGACTCCTCGCCGGAGGCGCCTGGATCCTGCTCGCCGGATGGTTCGCCGCGCTTTACACGTCGGTGGGTGAGGCGCTCGGCGAGGCGACCACGGATGCATCCCTGCAGCAAGTGGCGTTGCACGTTCACAATATTGGCGCCACCGGGATCACCCTCGCCGCCGGCCTCGGGTTCGCAGGCTGGTTGCTGAGCCTGTTGACGCTCGGTCGCAGGGCCGGCGTCATCAGCGCCCCGCTGGCCGTCCTCGCCGCGATCGCCGCTCTCGCTATGTTGCAACCGTTCCTGCTGCCGTTCACGCCGCCATGGGGAACCTTGGGAACGCCGGCCTTCTGCCTTATCGCCGGCATCGCATTCCTGGTGCGGTCGCGCCGTGTGTCGGCGACTCAGAGAAGTTCCGTTCAGCCTGGGTGAAGGTCTGCGGAACACCCCTCACCATCCGCTGCGGGTTGGCGTATGCCCCTGCCGGGAGTCTTCGGGCATCGCCATTTCGGCCCGCAGCCCGAGGAGCCGGATGGGCCGGCCCGGCTCGATCCTCGCCACCAGCGCCAGGGCGCGGGCGAGCACTTCCGCGGGTCAAATGTCTCGGGGATCTTCCGGGCGTACGTCTTGGTGAGGAACGGGGCGTAGCGCACTTTGAGAGTCAGCCCGATCACCGGTCTGCCCTCGGCGGCGACATCCTCCAGGACGTGCGCCGCCAGGTCCCTTACGGTGTCGTCAACCTGCCCGGACTCCGTCAGATCGCGCTGGAAGGGTCAACGTGCTGTTGTTTACTGGCGTCCGGATCAGCGAAGCCCTGGGTGCGACAACAGCCAATTACAGTCACGACGCCGGCCACCGGACACTGCAGGTATCGGCTGGTCGAAAAACAGTTAACGGCCCGCTCTGCCGCCGCTCCACGCCCCGAAAGGAGCCTCCCGACCCATCGGTAGCATTGCTGCCAGTTGACCAGCAACGCGATGGAGCAGCGCCATGCAACAGTACGTCGTCATACAGGTGATCCTCAAAGAGAAAATGTGGGGGACAGGTTCGGGCAACCTAACCTCCTGTGCTGTCCTCCGGCAGTCTTACGGCACAGGTGATCTACGGGGTTCTACCGAGGGTCCTCGCCGCATGGCTGCTGAAGAAGTACGACGTCGCAACTCTTGCGCACCGAATCCCGCCCACCACCACAGCACGCCAAGCACGCGCGATATAGCTGTGACTTGCAGCGATATCGCTGACGAGCTGACACTGAAGGGAGTAGCGCTAAGCTTTGGCGCGTCGATCTACGATCCGCTGGTCCCGTGGGCCGGCTGCTTTCCAACGTCCTCGGCATCGTCGCCGAGTTCGAGACCGAACCTGATCCGAATGAGAACCCGCGAAGGGATGGCAATCGCAAAAGCCAAAGCCCCTTGGTAACAAAGTCCCATAAGCCCCAGCACCGCCCGTGTGTGGGGCGCCCGGTAAAGGGGATCGGCTAACAGGCGGCTAGGGGTGACATTTAGCGCTGCGAATACGCCGCCATTTATCGCTGAGATTCACAGCCATGCGCGTGTCGCCGGCAGAACGTGAAGCGCACAGAAACCCGGTTTTGGCACCGTACGGGCGTGGTGCTGATTTGCTACTGAATGGGTGTGAAGTTTGCCGTCATGTGGCGGCATTTTTTGATCGGTAAATGTCGCTAGTTGCCGCTCGGCACCGTCCTGCTTGCCGGGCGCCGTCGCCCCGACCCTGACGGCAAAGCCGCTCACTGACCCAGGCGAGTCGGGTGGCAGTCCCCAAAGACCGGATTCGCCGCCTTCCGCCCGCCGATTTTCGACAAAGGCTGAGATGATGGGAACCGAACTGCCCCACTATCTGATCATCACCAACCCCGAAGACCTGGCCTGGGGCGCCCGTCCTGCCGATAGGAGCACAACGTGTCCAGACCCGGACTGCGAGCGGCGGCTGCGGTGTTCCTCGCACTCGTCGCGTCCTCTTGCGCAAGCAGCACCTCGAGCGAGGCCCCGGACTTTACCCCGCCTCCGAGGGCGAGCACTACGACGCCGGAGAGCCCGCAACCCCCGCCGAGTCAGCCATCCAGCGCGCGAGAGCCGGGCACCACGATCACCACGGCCGCGAGCGACTTCGGCCAGATGCTCTTCGATGCCAAAAAGCAGGCCATCTATATCTGGGAGAGTGAGGAGAGCATCAGGCCGGAGTGTTACGACGACTGCGCTGAAGCGTGGCCACCAGTGCTGACCGACGGAGCGCCGACCGCTAGCGGCGAGGTCGACTCAGCGCTGCTGGGGACGACGAAGCGGCGGGACGGCACGACCCAGGTCACCTACAACGGGCATCCGCTCTACTTCTACGCGCACGAGGGGCCTGGCGAGGTGAAGTGCCACAACGTCTCGACTCACGGGGGGCTCTGGTGGGTCGTAGGTCCGGACGGGATCCGAGCCCCGTAGCTGCAGTGCAGGCGGAGCTGAATCGGCGGCGCATCCTGCAGCTACGTGGCGTGGGCTCACCATCCGGGGACTGGCTGCGCCTCGTGAAACTCGACGGTGCAGCCAACAGGGATGTTGAGGTGCGGGTGCGACTTGGCCAGCTCACAGCGGCGAGTACCAGGTCGCCAAAAGATCGCGGCTTGGCGAGACAGTGACGGCTTGCGCTGCGTTTTACCTCCCTGCGGACGCTGTCGCGAGCTCATCGGACAAGTCGACCAAGCCCATCTCGACACCGAGATGATCTTGGAAGGTCAATCCCGCATTGCTGCGAGAAAAGCTGCCAGCAAATGAATGGACAGAGCCGCTGGCTAAGAGCAAGACTGTGACTGATCGACGGCGTAGGCTCCCACTATGAAGCCTCGGGGAGTACTTCTGCTTGCAGTAACAGCGGGTGCCGCCGTGCTGGGATGTGCCCTCGTGGTCGGCAGCATGGCAGGCGCAGACCGAGCATGTCCAGCAATGGGTTGGGCGTTTGTGGGTGACGTAGAACTATCCTTCTCCACCCCGCCGGAATCGGTGTCAGCTTGTTTCGGCGAGGGCTGCACTCCTGAGCAGGTGACGAAAAGCGCGGACGGTAAATGGCTAGTGCCGCAATCCCCGCCCTACCTGACTCCGCCGGTCAGCGTTACCTCGATATATGTGGACGCCAGGACTACCTCTGGAAATCGCCTGACGAGTGCCATGCCAATAGAAACGGAATCCACCGGCGAATACCCCTTCGGACGCGAGTGTGGTGGACCTTTCAGATTTAAGCCAGTACAAGTGGTCCTCGGCTAAAACTCATCGTCCGAAGAGGGCTTTTCTGAAGACTTCGGCAACGCGGCGATTTGAGCCGCCGCGGGCTAACGGGATAAATCCGAAATTATCCCCTTGCTGACTGCACGGCCCGAGAAGAACAACGAATGGTGGCCTGGGGGCTTTCTTAACCCTTAGCGCAACTGTTCCTCCTGCGGCGGCAATCATTCGCACCTTCGTCACCTCGTCGACAGCCATTTCGCGGTCGTCTCAGTGTGTGTCCGAACCGCTCCCGGGCAGCTCGAGCGGACGTGCCGAGGGCGGCACCGATAACCTCCCAAGAGTCTCCGTTCGCGGGCGGCGCGAACGGCGGCGTGTAGCTCGGCCTCGGCCTTGGCGGCAGCCGTGCGGGCAGCGGTGATCCTGCGGAAGTCCGCGGCATCCCTGTCAACGTGAGGCGCCGGGCTCAGGCGAAGGAGCGTGCCATCCACCCGCTGCTGCATGCGGGCAGTGCTCTAGTACAGATACCAGCACAAGTTACTGCGGGGTTGAAGCGCACGAGTACCGGGTGCTCGGTCCTTCCTGCCAAAAGGTAGACGACCATGCGCGTGTACTTGGCCAACAAGGTTTATCCAATACTGTGGAACGAATGACGGGTGACCATCTGGAGACAAGAAGCGGTTGGGTGAATGTGCCCCATGCCAGAATCTACTGGGAAGCCACCGGCGCTCCTGACGGTATGCCTGTCCTCTACCTTCACGGCGGCCCTGGTGGTTCCCTCCGCGGAGGCGGTTACCGTAAACGCCACGATCACAGCCGGTTCCGGGTCATCGGCCTGGACCAGCGCGGTTGTGGCAAAAGCACTCCCGCCGCCCAGGACGACTTGGAACACCTGCCGCAAAACACGACGCAGTCACTCATCCAAGATATTGAAGCCGTCAGGGAGCGGCTAGGTGTCGAGAAGTGGATTGTCACAGGCGCTTCCTGGGGCAGCACGCTTGCCCTTGCCTATGCCCTGGAGCATCCGACCCGGGTCCTCGGCATCGCCTTGGTGGCCGTGACAACAAGCAGCCGGTCCGAAATTCAATGGATCACAGAAGACGTGGGACGGATTTTCCCGGAAGCATGGGCCAACTTCACGGAGGCAGCCCATGCAGCTCCCGGCGAACGCATCGTGGAGGCTTACGCGCGGCGGCTGGCAGGCCAGGACCGCGAAGACGCCCGGCTTGCTGCATTGTCCTGGGACCGGTGGGAATCGACGCACATATCACTCGATTCCAACTGGCATCCCGGCCCGCTGTTCGAAGACGAGCGGGAGCGGATGACGTTCGCGCTCCTGGTTACGCATTACTGGGCCAATGACGGGTTCTTGGTCGACGGCAACGAAATCATCCCGAGGATTCAGGAGCTGAACGGCATCCCCGGATTCCTTATCCATGGACGGCGGGACATCAGCGGCCCTGCTGTCACTGCATGGCAGTTACACCGGCGCTGGGAGTCAAGCCGGCTCATCGTCGCCGAGGACGAAGGCCACGGCGGCCCTGCCTGCATGGCTGCCCTGACGCATGCAGTGGAAGAAATCGCGAAATTGGCCGGTGGCATGCCCAGTGCCCCATAAGGGTTCCAAAGCCGGCAGCCAAACGTTCCCGCTCCAGGATGCGCCAGGTTTCGCATCGGGCGGTGCGGACCCTCAGACTGTCCTTGTGAACTGGACGCGCGCGAAGGACTGGCTGATCGGTGCAACCGGGTTGCTCCTTGTCCTGGGGGTCGCGGTGGGCATCCTCTGGTGGGCAGGAACAGAGCCGGCCGGCGGGGGCGGCGCGGACCCTGCGCCGC
>NZ_JBNHFD010000080.1:0-18978 GCF_059089865.1 Arthrobacter sp. Y3221157 | reverse complement strand
GCGCGGCCACCTTCACCGTCACCCGCGACACCGCCGGCGCCGTCACCCGGCAGGCGGTGGAGTACGCACTCACCCGGCGCACCGCCGTCGTGCTTGCCATCCCCTACGACCTCGCCGCACTCGAGGCCACGGACGAGGAGCTTCCCGAGCGGACGGCACCAAAGATGCGGGACGACGTCGACGGCGGCCTTGGGCAGGTCGCCCGCCTGCTCGCCAGTGCCAAACGGCCTCTGATCCTGGCCGGCCGGGGCGCGCACCTAGCCGGAGCAGGTCCGGAGCTCCGCGAGCTCGCCGACCGGCTCGGCGCACTGACCGCCGGAACCGCCCTGGCGCTCAACCTCCTCAATGGCGAGGGGTACCTGGGCGTGGCCGGCGGTTTCGGCACTGACACCGCGGCGGGCCTCATGGGCGAGGCCGACGTGGTCCTGGTGGCCGGGGCGAGCCTGAGCCCGTTCACCCTGCGGTTCGGGCACCTGCTAGGCCCGGATGCCACCGTCATCCAGATCGACACCGCCCTGCAGCCGACCAACCCGCGGGTGGAACTGTTCGTCAGCGCCGACGTGAAGTCCGCCGCGGGGAGCCTGCTGTCATTGCTGGACGGTGAAACACGAGCGGAAGGCTGGCGCGCGGACGCCCGCCGTCGTCTGGCCGAGGGGCCTGCCCACCACCCCGGTTCCGAGGTGACCGAGGACGGCCGGCTGGACCCGCGCGCCCTGGCCACGGCGCTGGATGCCGTGCTGCCGGAGCGCCGCACGGTGGTCCAGGACGGCGGGCACTTCATCGGCTGGGCACCCATGTACTGGAACATCCCGCGGCCGCAGGACCTGGTGATGGTGGGGACCGCCTTCCAGTCCATCGGGCTGGGTTTGGCCAGCGCCGTCGGGGCGGCCCGTGCGCTGGAGGACGGCCACACCCTGGTACTGGCCTCGGGCGACGGCGGGTTCCTGATGGGCCTGGCCGACCTGGAATCGCTGATCGGTGCGGCGAGCAGTGCCGTTGTGGTGATCTACAACGACGCCGCGTACGGGGCTGAAATCCACCAGTACGGTTCGCAGGGCCTGACCGAGAAGCCGATGCTGATCCCCGAAGTGGACTTCAGCGGCGTCGCCCGGGCGTTGGGTGCCGAGTCCGCGGTCATCCGCTCGCTGTCCGATCTTGCCGCGCTGAAGGACTGGATCGACGCCGGCGCCAAGGGAACGTTTGTGGCCGACTGCCGGATCACGTCCACCGTCCGGGCGCCGTGGCTGAGCGAGTGGATGGCGGCCTCCCAGGCGGCGAAGGCGGCGGTGGCTGGGTAACCAGGCGCTGCAAGCGTAGGTGGCTGGGGCGCTTGCGGATACGCCGCTGTCCAACCCGGCATTCCAACGCTCTATCAGCTCCTGCAGCTTTTCCTTCAACGCTCCATCAGCTCCTGCAGCTTTTCCTGCAACGCTCTATCAGCTCGTGCAGCTTTTACGCATCCCTCTATCACTTCCCTTTGAAGTCCGGCGGCTGTGCTGCCGCGGCAGCGTGCATCCGGTAGCTTAAGCAGATCCAGGAGGTGAGAGAGGGTTGCCCAATTTACTGCAGGAGGTGAGAGAGGGTTGCCCAACTAGCGGGTCAGCCACACCGTTGTGGCAGGCGGCAACGTTCCGTTCGGGGGAAGGACTCCGCTGGACAAAAGCACCAGGCCAGCGGGGAGCGGCACCGGCTTGTCGCCGAAATTGGTGACGCTGTGCCAGCCCTGCGGACGGGCGAAGTGAAGGACCTGCGGATCAGCTTCCTCAATCCACTGCAGTTCCTCCGGCCCCTGCAGAATCCCGCGGAGCCAGAGGGCTTTCCGGTAGAGATTCAGGGTTGATCGGGGGTTCCTTTCCTGCAGTTCTGCTGCCACCTTGCTGAACCACTGCGGCTGGGGCAGGTGCGCCCCGGTGGCGCTGAAGCCGAACGCGGTGTGATCCACGTCCCAGGGAAGCGGCACGCGGCAGCCGTCCCGTCCGATGTCCACGCCGGGGTTGCGGAAGAATGCGGGGTCCTGCCGATGCTCATCCGGGATGTCAGTCACCTCATGCAGCCCCAGTTCCTCCCCCTGGTACAGATAGGCGGATCCGGGAAGGGCCAGCATTAGCAGCGTGGCGGCCTTTGCACGGGCCAGTCCCAGGTCGCGGTCGAGTTCGTGCTCCGGCGCGCCGGCCAGCAGCCACGCTTTGCCATCATGTGCTCCGCCAGCCATCGGCGTGCCCGTCTCCGTCTCCACGGCTGCCATAGGCACCGGCGCTGCAGAGAGCCCGTAGCGGGTGGGGTGGCGGACCACGTCGTGGTTGGAGAACACCCAGGTGGAAGAGGCCCCGGTAGCGTCAGCTTCAGCGAGATTTCTGGTGATGGACGAGCGGAACTCCGCCGCATCGAAGTCCGCCGTCAGAAGATCGAAGTTGAAGGCCTGTCCCAGTCCTTCCGGGCTGGCGTAACGGGCACGCCGGGACGGGTGGACCCACGCTTCCGCCACGGCCATCCGCGGCGGATCGTATTCGTTGAACACCTGCCGCCACTGGGCATAGATGTCATGGACCTCGTCACGGTCCCAGATCAGGTGCTGCCCGTGTTCCGAGGCCATGCCCGGCATCTCGATCTCAGCCGGAAGGGTCTCGGGAAGGTGCTTGGTCAGGCCATGCGCCACGTCCACGCGGAACCCATCGACACCGCGGTCGGCCCAGAACCGGAGCGTGGTGAGGAAGTCCTCGCGGACCTCCTGGTTGTCCCAGTTGAAGTCAGGCTGCTCCTTGGCGAACAGGTGGAGGTACCACTGCCCGGGCGTACCGTCCGGTTCCGTGATTCGTTCCCATGCGGAACCGCCGAAGATCGACTGCCAGTCCGACGGCGGCTCGTTCCCGCCGGGTCCCAGCCCGTCGCGGAAGATGTAGCGGTCCCGGGCCGGAGAACCGGCAGGGGAAGCCAGCGCCTCGCAGAACCATTCGTGGCGGTCGGATGAATGGTTGGGAACGATGTCGACAATCAATTTGATGCCTGCTTCGTGCAGCGCCGCGGTCATCTCGTCGAAGTCGGCCAGGGTGCCCAGCCGGGGGTCCACGTTGCGGTAATCGTCGACGTCGTAACCTCCGTCCGCGAGCGCGGAGGGATAGAAGGGGCTCAGCCATACGGCGTCGATGCCCAGCTTCCTCAGGTAGGGCACCTTAGCCGTGATACCGGGCAGGTCGCCCAGTCCGTCCCCGTTGCTGTCATGGAAACTGCGCGGGTAGATCTGGTACACAGACGCCTGGCGCCACCAGTCGGGGGCCGGGGAAAGTTGGCGGGTCTTCTGCCGCGAGTGGGATGAGACAGTCATTGATGGTTCCTTTCGAATCCTGTCATTGGCGCGTCGCAGCGCCACATGGCAAGGCCGGGCCCGCGGCTGGGCAGGGTAATGGTTCCCCCGGTGTCCGCGTGGAGGTCCGGGGTTCCAGCCAGCCCGCGAAGGTGGGGGCCGACAACGCGGGCCGGCATTTTGATGGCGGCGTGGTCCGCCCGGGCTGCATGGACCAGGACCGTTTCATGGGGCGATTCACGCAGGAACGTGAAGGCGTCCTCGCCGATGGTGAGCCACCGCAGTCCGCCTTGCCGGAGGGCTTCGGACTGCTTCCGCGCCTGGAAAAGGGCACGGGTGGCGACGAGCCGGTCATGGTCCCACTCGCCAAGGTTGTCCCAGGGGAACGGGCGCCTGCCGTCTTCACCGTTATCGCCCTCCTGCCCGATCTCATCTCCCGCCCACAACATCGGGATGCCGGGCATGGTGGCCAGCAGGCCAAAGGCCACCGTGACGAGGCCCGCGTCACCGAGCATGGTGCTGATCCGGAAGGTGTCATGGGAACCCACCAGGTTCAGGGCGTGCGCAGTGGCCCGCCAGGGAGCGGCCGCCGCGAAGGCACGCATAGAGCCCACAATGTCCGTCCCCGAGAGCCGCGGAATGGCAACAAACGGCCCCTCCTCGAACGGAACGGGGGCTGCCGGCTTCAGCCATTGCCATACCGGGCGGGTGAAACCGGCATAGTTCATCACGCCGTGCCAGCCATCCACCTGCAGGTCCTGCGATGCATCGTGGCTGTGTTCAGCCAGCAACAGCGCGTCCGGTTCGGTTTCGGCCATGGTGCGGCGGAGAGTGGTGGACACCATGTGGTTCAGGTCGGTGGTCCCGTGCCGTCCGGTCATGTTGGCGACGTCGATGCGCCACCCGTCAAACCCGCCCGGCCCCAGCCAGCGGGCCACCACGGATTCCTTGCCCTCGTAGAGGCGCCGGCGCAGTTCCGGGTTGGCGTGGTTGAACTTGGGAAGGGACTTGTGCCCGAACCAGCACACGTACTCGTCAGGGTGGTTGGTGAAGAGGAAGAATCCTGCTTCGACGCTGTCCGGATCCGCAACCGCGGTCTTGAACCACTCGTGGGCATCCCCGCAATGGTTCGTGGTCAGGTCGCCCAGCAGGCGCATGCCCCGGGCATGCAAAGCACCGGACAGTCGCTGCAGCGCCTGGTCGCCGCCAAGCAGCGGATCCACCTGGTCGAAACTGGACGCGTCATACCGGTGGTTTGACCGTGCAGGGAAGATCGGCGTCAGGTAGACGGTGTCCACCCCCAGGGACGCAATGTGCCCGAGGCGGGCGGTGATCCCGTCGAGGTCTCCGCCGAAGTACTGGTAGGGGGTCTCGGGTCCGCGTCCGATGACCTTGTTTCCCCAGTCCTCGGGGATGGCCCAATCGGGTGCCGGCCGGTCGATGGATTTTGCGAATCTGTCCGGAAAAATCTGGTAGAGAACTGCGCTGTTCGCCCAGGCAGGGGGCGGGGCGTAGGCGGTGATACGGAAGTCGCTGGCGTCCGTGACGTCACCGGTGTGCAGGCCGGTCCCGTTCAACCACTGGTAACCGCTGGGCGGGCCGTCGAGCAGCCACCGGTAGTTCACAACCGGGTTTTCCATGGGGAAATCCGCGCGCAGCCAGAGTTCATCGCCGTTGTCCCGATCGACGCCCGCCGCCACGAGGGCCTGTTCGCCGTCGATACACACGCGGAGCAGTGCCTTGGTTATGCCGCTGGCGCGGGGAACCCGAAGGAACACCGTGACTGTTTCCCCCAGTTCAGGGTTGGGATTGGAAATGTACATCGCCGAGCCGTCATGATGCGGCTGGTCCCAGAGCTGTGTTGTGCTCATCCCTTGACCGCCCCGGCGGTGAGTCCCCCGGTGATGAACTTCTGCAGGAACTGGAACAGCAGCACCACGGGCAGGCTGGTCAGGAGGGCTCCTGCGGCGAAGACGCCCAGGTTGCCCGACCGGTCGGCGTCGATGGTGGCGTACAGGCCGACGGCCAGGGTCTTGACGTCGTTATCGGTGAGGAAGATTGATGCCAGGACAAATTCGCCCAGCACACCGATGAAGGACAACAGGCCGGTGACCGCAAGGATCGGGGTTACCAGCGGAAAGATGACCCGGAAGAACACCGTGGCGTGGTCCGCTCCGTCCATGATCGCCGCTTCGTCCAGTTCCTTCGGAATCGAATCGAAGAATCCCTTGATCAGCCACACCTGCGAGAGGGCCCCGCCCATGAGCAGGAGTCCGTAACCCAGGAGGGTGTTCAGGCCGAGCTGGGGAATGACCTCACCGATGGCAGTGAACATCAGGTACAACGCCACTACAGCGAGGAACTGGGGGAACATTTGGATGAGGAGCAGGCTGAGCAAGCCGATCCGCCGGCCGCTGAAGCGGAACCGGGAGAAGGCGTAGGCGGCCAGGGCGCTGCACAGGATTTGCCCCAGGGTGACCACTGTACTGATGATGAGCGTGTTGGCGAACCACCGCAGGTAAGGCCGGTTGGGGTCTGTGAAGAGGGCCTGGAAATGCACGAGGCTCACTTCACGGGGAATCAGGCTGGTGGAGGCTACGGTGCCCAGCGGGTTCAGCGCCGCCGAGACAATGAACAACACGGGGAACAGGGCTATGAATACCGCAGCAAGTGCCACGAGGTGGCGCCACCCCACTTCGGCAAACCATCGGCTGCGGTGTTGCCTGCGCCGGGATTCGGGGGTACGGTGCGGCTCCTGGACCGGTACTTCAGCGAGACGTGTCTGGGAAGACGACATCAGTTCACCTCTTCCAGGGTGCGCGTGAAACGGAACTGAATGGCGGCGATGATGCCGGTGACAACGAACAGCAGCACGGACACGGCCGCGGCAAAACCGAGCTGTGCGCCCTGCCCGCCGAAGGCCAGGCGGTAGGTGTAGCTGATCAGGATGTCAGTTGCTCCCGCCGTCGGGTTCGCGGGATCGAACGGTCCGCCCTCTGTCAGCAGATAGATGGCGTTGAAGTTGTTGAAGTTGAAGGCGAATGTGGATACCAGCAGCGGGGCAACAGTCACCAGGAGCAACGGGAACGTGATCTTCCGGAACCCCAGGAAACCGCTGGCGCCGTCGATCCGTGAGGCCTCCTTGAGGTCGGCCGGGATGGCCTGGAGGGCTCCGGTGCAGACTAGGAACATGTACGGGAAGCCCATCCAGAAATTGGTCAGCAGGATGGCTGCCTTCGCCAGGAAGGGGTCACCGAGCCAGTTCAAGTCCAGGCCCAGGGCGCTGTTGATGAGGCCGAAGTCCTTGTTCCAGAAGCTGGACCAGACCAGCAGGGCGATGAACCCCGGGATCGCGTAGGGCAGGATGAGGATGGCCCGGTAGAAGCGTTGTCCTTTGATCCGCGGATCGTTGAGCGCGGTAGCCAGCCCCAGCCCGAGCAGGAACGTTCCTGCTACCGACACTGTTGCGAAGATGAAGGTCCAGGCGAAGATCTGCAGGAAGTCCCCGCTGATCCTTGGGTCCGAAAAGACGCGCAGATAGTTCGAAAAGCCCACGTTGGCCAGCCAGGACTGGTCGGACAACCGCTTACCTTCCGCGTCAACGAAGTACTCCCTGTCGCCTTGCTTGACCGGGGTGTATTCCACACCGGTGGCGGTGTTGGCGATGACGTCGCGCGCCTCGTCGTACTTGAGCGGCGAAGCGCCCTCGAACGCCTGGCGGATGCCCAGCTGCCGGATGGCACCGCGATCGGTGGGGACCGCAAATTCCTTGAGCTCTTCGCTCACGCTGTTGACCTGCTGCGGTGTCAGGAGCTCGTAACCGTCCGCCTCGGTGACGAACCCGCCGGCAATGGTAACGTCTGCCGGGTCAAGCTCCTGAAGCCCGTCATCAGGAGTACCGAGGAACACATTTCCGCTTTTGGGCTCAACGAGGAGAAAAGCGAACGGCCCCGTGGTGGGGTTCCCTTCAGTGGCTATCGAGAGGTTGTAGCGCGGGGAGTCAGGGCTCTGGACCACCGAGGCGCCGATGATTTGGGAGATAGTTTCTTCTTTTGACGTCCGTGTTCCATCGCCGAAGTTCGTCGTTGACATCTGGAACGTCATCACGATGGGATACACCAGGAAGACCACCAGAAGGAGTGTTCCGGGCACCAGATACTTGGCCGGCACCCCACGACCGGTGATGTAGGTCAGCAGCAGAACCCCGGCGACGACCCAGATTGCTGCGAGGAATCCCCACCGCCCTGTAGCGATGAGGGCAGGGGTGAGGGCAGCGGCTGAGCCAACAACAGTGCCCAGTGCAAGGATTTTGGCGAAGAGGGCCACAGGTGTGGTGGTACGTTCACGGCCTGTGCCGGACTGCTCTGATGCAGGCGACGAGGGGCGCTGCAGGCGTTTAAGTGTTTCGATCATGGGGTTCTCCTGGATTCCAATCCGGGCAGCATGGCCCTGGGGGCCGAAGACATGTGCATCGGCCCCCGGGTCCGTTTCCTACTTGCCGATTGCAGCAGCGATGGTTTCCCCAGCCGCGCGCATGGTGCTTTCCGGCTCAGCGCCGCCAACGATCGCCGCGAAGGCCTGACCAAGGGGTGCGAAAACGGCAGCCATTTCCGGAATCGCCGGCATAGGCTGGGCGGATTCCGCTGCGGAGGCAAACGTCTCAATGGCAGGATTCTGGCCCGCGACTTTCTCCCGAACGGACGTCATGGTGGGCGGCAGCTTCGCTCCTTCGAACATCCGCGTCATGCCCTCTTCGGTGTTCATCGCGTTCTCCACGAACTCATGGGCGAAGGCTTCGTTCTTTCCGTTCGATGCCACATAGAAGCCCTGGACGCCGGCGAAGGGCCGGGCAGCAGCCTGTCCCTCGAAGCCGGGGATGGGTGTTACTTCGAAGGGGATTCCCGCCTTCTCCACCTGGTTCAGGGCCCAAGGGCCCGCCACCAGGTAGGGGGCCTTGCCGTCAGCGAACAAAGAGATCGAATTGTCCACGCTGATAGAGCGTTTCAGGACGCCGCTTCCCGCCTCCCCGAGTTCATGGATCTTCCGGGCGGCGGCCACGGAACCTTCACCTCCGACGCCCAGGTCGGAGGGATTCGGGTCGCCCTGGGCTGTTGCACCGAAGAGATAGCCACCCATCGAGGTGTACAACGGCTGCATATGGTAGGCGTCACCGCTGTTCCCTTGCGGCAGGCTGAATGGAACTTCTGCCTTCTTGGCAGCCACAGCCTCCGCGCCTGTGGCGAAGGCATCCTCCAAAGTCGCAGGGGCCTCCGGGACGATGCTTGTATTGCGGAAGAGACCAAGCGTTTCGATCCCGTACGGCAGCGCGTACACGGACTCGTTGTAGGTCACGGCCTTGACCGCTGTTTCGGTGTAGCCCTTGAGTTGATCCGGTGCTATCTGCAGTGGATCGATGGAGCCGTTCTGCACGAGGTTGCCGATCATGTCATGTGCGCCGGTGAACACATCGGGCCCGTTGCCCGCAGCGTTTGCTGTCACAAGGGCAGTCTGGAACTCACCTGACACCACCTGGACGGCCACGCTGATGCCGTTGTCGGCCGCAAAATCGTCCGCGAAGGCGCGCACCGAATCGGCTTTCAAGTTGTCGGTCCAAATCACCAGATCGGCGTCCGCCCGTTCCGGGGCTGCGGTGGACCCCGCCGCAGCCGGTGATGATGTGGCCGGCTGGTTTGCCTGGGTAGCGTTTCCACACCCGGTAAGCAGCAGCATCGCGGTGGCGGTAACCGCGAGGGCGCCCTGAATCCTACTCATCTGTTTCTCCTTTGAAAGAGGAATGCGCGTCACCTGCCTCAGCAAGGCGGCGAGCGTGACCTGTGTCACGAACTAGTGTAAGCGTTTCCAACCACGACGTCTAGCAGCAGCTCAAATAGCGTATAGATGAGGCATCGACCGGAAAGATCCCCGGAAAACAGGGAAACTTCAGACATAGAAACGTTTACATTATTCGTGGGGAAGGAGGCTTAGCTCGCTGCTGGACAGCCGCAATTGGAGCCGTTGGCCGCTGTGCCGCCTTCTGCAGAAGGGCAGTCTTTCCACTACCGTGAAAAGACGAGGAGTCATAGCGGCTGCTCCCTGCGCCGTACAGGCGCGGCTCCAAGGTGAGGAAAGTTGACCGTGACAGGCATAAAGGAAGTTGCTGCCCGCGCCGGCGTCTCCGTGGGCACCGCTTCCCGCGCGCTCAGTGGCAACGGCTCGGTGGCAGCCGCAACCCGGGCCCGGGTGCTGGCCGCGGCCAAGGAGCTCAACTTTGTTCGTTCCTATAACGCCTCGAGCCTGGTTACAGGCCGCAGCCGCATCATCGGCGTCATCGTGCCGTCGGTTGACCGCTGGTACTTCGCCAAAGTGGTGGCAGGAATTGGCGAGGAACTCATTACGGTGGGCTACGATCTGGCGCTGTACAACATTTTTGGCGACCGCGATCATCAGGACGCGGTGCTCGGGGATTTCCTCATGAGGCAGCGCCTGGACGCGGTGCTGCCGGTCTCACTCGAGCTGACAACAGAGGAACTGACGCGCATGCTGTCAATCCGCCGCCCGGTAGTGGGCATCGGCGGACCCATGCCGGGGGTCCCAACCATCGGGATCGACCATTTCGCCGCAGCTTCCCTGGCCACCGGGCATCTTCTGGGCCTTGGCCATCAGAAAATCGCCCATGTGAGCGGAGGAACCGACCCCTACCGCGACTTCAAACTGACGGACCAGCGCCAGGCCGGCTTCGAACACGAGATGCAAAAAGCCAAGACACCCATCCGGCCAGAGTGGATCATCGCGTCGGACTTCACCCTGCAGGATGCCTACCAAAAAGCCCGGACGCTCCTCGCCATGCCTGAACGCCCCACCGCTGTCTTTGCCGCTTCCGACGAGATGGCCATCGGCGTGATGCTTGCTGCACGGGACCTTGGCCTCCAGGTGCCGCAGGACCTGTCCGTGGTGGGCATCGACGGGCATGAACTCGGCGAGACTTTCGGGCTGACCACCATCCAGCAATTTCCCCGCAAGCAAGGACAGCTGGCGGCACGGCGGCTCCTGCAGAAGTTGTCGGAGACGGCGGTGCCTTCTAACGGTGCGGCTGAAAGTGGCCCTGCCGCCATGCCCGGCGTCCAAGAGTCCCCGCCCCCGGATAACCTTCACGAACTCATCAGTACCGACTTCATCGTCCGTAGCAGTACTGCCGTGCCACGCTCCAGCGACCTGGTCCCTGGCCGCACATAAAACCGGGCAGCGAGCGGGCCGCCGTCGTAGGTTACGACGGCGGACCGCTGGCCACGGTGCCAGGCGCCCTACTACTGTCCCGGCGCGCGGTAGGACGGCGTCTTCTTGGCGGCTTCGTCAATGTCCTCCACGGACAAAAGCGGCTTCAGGCGGACGTTGACGTTCCCCGTCGAATTGATCAGCAGCGACAATGCTGCGGCACTTGCATCATCCGGCGCCTCGAAAACGCCAAGGACGTCGTAATAACCAAAGGCGTAGTAGAAGCACTCCAGCGTTCCTCCCACCGAGGCCAAGGCCTCCGTGAGGGCGTCACGCCGTGCGGTACCGCCCTCCTGCATGAGCCCCTTGATGCCCTGGCCCACGTACGTCGCCTCAAACAGATACTTTGGCATTGTTCTTTCCTTTCCTGGATCCCTAACCCGGTTTCTGTGGCCATCCGGGAGGTACCCGCGGAGCCCGGGTACGTTTGAAGCAGGATGGCGTCCGCGCAGAATCCTCCTCACGTGGCTCCGTTGCCATGCAGGAGCGGCCCAGATCCGGCCCCTAGTCGCGTAGAAACGGGGCAACCGACCCCGTTAACGCAGAAGCTATTCCCCTTGCTGCGTGCAGTCAATATGCGGGTGCACCTAGTGTCGCCGCCTTCGCGCTGGCTGATGGCGGACAAGGACCGGATAAGCCATGATCTGAACATGCGCCGCTCCGGTAAGCCCCGATCCTGGTGGATCCCGCCGTCACTCCGCGGGTATGAGATCGGGTGGCTGCGGCACGACCTGGTGGCCGGCGCCGCGCTCTTCGCGGTCCTGGTCCCCGCGGGCATGGCCTACGCCCAGGCCGCCGGCCTCCCGCCGGTCACCGGCCTCTACGCCACCGTCGTGCCGCTGATTGTCTACGCTGCCGTGGGGCCGTCGCGGGTGCTGGTGCTGGGCCCGGATTCGGCTCTCGCCCCGATGATCGTGGCGGCCCTGGTTCCCCTGGCCGCGGCCAATGAACAGAGATCCGTGGCGCTCGCGGGCCTGCTGGCCATTCTCATCGGCGCCATCATGCTGGTCGGCTCGGTACTGCGACTGGGCATCGTCACGGGACTGCTTTCCAAACCCATCCGGCTGGGCTACCTCAACGGCATCGCCCTGCTGGTTACGGCCTCCCAGATTCCCACGCTCCTGGGGATCTCCGTGGATGGCGAGACGCCCTGGGACAAGCTCTTCGCCGCGCTGCCGAAGGTGCTCGCCGGCGAAACCAACATGGCGGCGCTGCTGCTGGGGCTGGCCTCACTGGCCCTCATCCTGGTGCCGCGGTGGCTGAAGTGGAAGGTCCCGGGCGTGCTGATCGCCGTCGTCGTGTCCTGCGTCGCCGTGGCCCTGCTGGGACTCCGCGACCGGGTGGACGTGACCGGTGCCCTGCCGCAGGGGCTGCCGGCGCCGGCCCTCGGCGGGATCGGCTGGGCCGACGTCGTGGCCCTGCTGCCCGCAGCCGCGGGCATCGCCCTGATCGTCTTTGTTGATACCGGAACCCTGTCCCAGTCGCTGGCCGCGGCCCGGAACGGCAAGGTGTCCGGCAACCACGAGATGGCGGCCCTGGGCGCGGCGAACGCGGCCAGCGGCCTGCTGGGCGGCTTCCCCGTTTCGGCCAGCACCTCCCGGACGCCGGTGGCGGTGGAGTCCGGGTCGAAGTCCCAGCTCACGGGCGTGGTGGGCGCCGTCCTGGTCCTCGGGTTCATGCTTGTGGCGCCCGAGGTCACCGAGTTCCTGCCCTCCACCACCCTGGCCGCCATCGTCATCGCCGCAGCCGTAGGCATCGCTGACCCCGCGGGGGTGCGCCGGCTGCTGGGCATGAGCCGCAGCGAGTCGCTGGTGATGCTCGCGGCGTTCCTCGGGGTCGCCATCCTGGGCGTCCTCCAGGGCATCGTGGTCGCCGTCGGCCTGGCCATCCTGGACTTCCTGCGGCGGGCCTGGGACCCCTACCGTGCCGAACTGGTGGACGTGCCCGGCACGCCCGGCTACCACGACGTAAGCCGCCACCCCGACGGCGAGCGCGTCCCCGGCCTGCTGATCCTGCGTTTCGACGCGCCGCTGTTCTTCGGCAACGGCGCCCTGCTGGGATCCTTCGTCCGCAACGCGTTGGACGAGGCCCCGCCCGGCACCGAACGGGTGGTGCTGGCCGCCGAGCCCGTGACCGGCATCGACACCACCGCCCTGGATGAGCTGATCCAGCTGGACGAATGGCTGGAACGGCACGGCGTGGACCTGGTGTTCGCGGAGATGAAGGGCCCGGTCAAGGACAGGCTGCTGCGGTACGGCATGGGTGCCCGCTTCTCCCCCGAACACTTCTACCCGACGGTGAGCGAGGCCGTGCGGGCGTTCCAGCGGGAGGGGCGGGAGGCGTAACCGCCGCACCTAGGCCGGCGGGCCGCCGTCGTACTTGACGACGGCGGCCCCCGCCGCAGTGCCTTGGCATACCCTCAATCAGGACTGGCCTATGGGGACGAGCCGGTAGGCGAAACGGCTGTCCACGCCGCCGGGGCCCATCTTGAGGTCGGCCCCCTCAGTGGGCAGCACCACGGGTGCCTTGAACACGCTCCCGCTGCAAGGGACATGGACGGGTGCGAGGACTTCAACACCTCGCCAAGTGGAGACGGACAGCTCAGCCTTCGGCAGTCCGGCACAGACGACGTGCAGTTCGTATTGGCCAGGTTCGGCCTGCAGGCTGGCGGTGGTGGTGTTCCCGCTGCTGGTACCCCGCAGCTCGCCGGGCAAGCGTGGTTGCAGCTGCTGCGCCGCCCACTCCGAGATGTCCTCCAGCTCGGAAGCCCTGCGGTCGAGGTTGGTCTGGACTTTGACGCCCGTAGCGGCCGGTTTGCCCGTTGGCGGCACCGCGCTGAGGGTGAGGGGTCCGCCGTCGTGCCTGAGAAATCGGTCCAGCGCAGCGTCGCACTCAAAGCTGGCCGCCTCCGGTACGCCGTCTCCCCGCACGATGGTGAGCTTTGACCCGTAAGCCCCGGAACAGGCGCCGGTGACCAGATAGTCCCCCGGCGCCAGATCAAGGGACAGCGTTCCCGCGGGCTCTGCCTCGGACGGCATGCCGGGATCCGTTGGGGATGCCTCCAGCAGGCGGGCCACGTCGGCCATGTTTTCCTCGAAGGACCGCTGCTGCGGTATCGGTGGAGCGGGGGATGCAGAGAACGTCTGACCCTCTGGGCCGGTGTATTCACATCCGGCCAGCACCGTGACCAGTACGGCCGCAACGGCCAGGACTCCCCGGCGCCGTGCCGGCATCCCCCAATGAGCTGACATGCCTCCGAGTCTATGGCCTCCCACCGCCGACAGACCGGCGTACCCTGATGCCATGGAGTCCGAGGTCCGGAACCTGCCCCTGCGCACCGGCGTCACGGTGCCGTGCCTCATCCAGGGTGGCGCGGACGCAAAGCCGCTGCTCCTGCTGCACGCATGGGGCGAATCCCGCCGCTGCTTCGACCGCCTGCTGCCAGGGCTGGACGGCTTCCGGGTCTACACGCCGGACCTCCGCGGCCAGGGCGATGCCGACAAGCCCGAGGACGGCTACTCGCTGGCGGAGCAGGCCGAGGACGCAGCGGCGATCCTGGAT
The DNA here is from genome assembly GCF_059089865.1 of Arthrobacter sp. Y3221157. NCBI lineage: Bacteria > Bacillati > Actinomycetota > Actinomycetes > Micrococcales > Micrococcaceae > Arthrobacter > Arthrobacter sp. Y3221157. The sequence goes on along the minus strand of NZ_JBNHFD010000080.1, from coordinate 4,844 downwards.
GCCGTCGGTGCGGAGAGGGCGTTCGTCCTCGGGTCCTCCAGCGGCGGCTACGTTGCCCAACAGCTGGCTGCGGCGCATCCCGCGCGGGTGGCCGCACTGGTCCTGGTGGGGTCGCCGCTGAGCCTGCAGGGCCGGCCGGCGTTCGCCGACGAGGTGGACCTGCTGGCCGACCCCATCGACGAGGACTGGGTCCGGGGGTCGCTCTCCTGGTTCACGCTGCACCAGCCCGTTCCCGGCTGGTACCTGGAGGACCGGGTGCGCGACGGCGTCCGGATGCCTGCCCACGCGTGGAAGAAGATCCTGGCCGGACTGACCGCTGCCGCCCCGCCCACCGAAGCCGGCGCCGTCCGGGCGTCAACGCTGATCATCTACGGCGGCAGGGATAACCTGCTGCCGCTGCAGGATCAGGAGATTCTTGCCTCCCGGATTCCGGGCGCCGTGCTGAAGGTCTATCCCGACGCCGGGCACCTGGTCCTGTGGGAGCACCCGGAGAGGGTGGCCGCGGACGCTTCGGCGTTCCTGCACTCACTCGGCTGAACCGGCCCCTACTCCCCCTTCCGCCGCACCATCTCCCCGATCCATGCCGGCGCGAACGGTGACGTGCAGCCCGCCGGCGTCGGGTAGTCCTTGAGCACCTCCAGCCGCTCCCCGATGGCGAGCGCACGCTCCCGGTGCTCCGCGTGCTCGATCCCGATCTGCGCCAGGCACGTGTTCATCGCCCACTGCAGCCGGTCCGGCGCGTCCTTCATCTCCGCCTCGATGGTATCCAGCAGGCCCGGCAGGTCCAGGCCCTCGGGCTTCTTCACCACCCGGTCCGACGTCAGCGCCCAGCCCCCGCTGGCCACCACCGGGTCCGGGTCGGCCAGCCACGCGACCCGCAGTTCCTCGGCATGCGGGCTCTTCTTCAGAACGTAGTTCACCAGCCAGTCGTGCACCTTCGGGGCACGCGCCTCCCGCAGCATGGCGTCCAGCTCGTCCCGACCGAACGCCTTGGCTTTGCAGACCAGCAGCGCCAGCAGCCGCGCTGCGGTGTCACCGGTTTCCCACAGCCGGACCGCGAGGTCCTGCTGCGTTTTCAGCCGCTTGGCCACTGCGCGGAGCTGGCTCAGATTCACGCCGTGATCGTCGCCGTGCCTCTCGTTCACCGCGCGCATCTTCGCGTCCTCGAGCCCGGCCAGTTCGGCCAGCACCTCGTCCAGCTGCGACGCCGCCGCCGTCGTTTCCGCCACCTGTGCCTCCCCATCCATACGGTCCGAGTTTTAGCGTACGACGGCGGCGCATGGCTTGAGGGCCCGGCCTGCGGGGGCAGAAAAGATCCCCGCAGGTTTGGCTCAAGAATCATCCGTTCAATTCCGCGGGCAAATAGCATTTTGCGGCAGGATGGAAGGCGGCCAACCGCATATGCTTCGCGGCCGGCAAAGTTTTGCGCGCCCGTTGATACCCACGGCTTCCGCATGTCCGGGCTGTTCACCCCGCGTTTGGGACAGTTCCCGCTGAATCTCCATATCGAGGCCACCCCTGTTGTCTCCGCACCTGCCCAAAGAGCCTCTCTTGACAGCCCCCCGGTCAGGGAGTCTTATTCCAGTACCTGCGCCCATCAGAAAGAAGGCGGTGGCTATGGCCGCCATCCAACCTCCTCCCGCGAACCAGTCCCGCCTCCGGACGGGGGCAGCCCTCATGACGCTTGGCGGGCTGGCATTCGTGGGGTACGCCGTGGTCTTCCTGGTACTCAATTTCGCCGGCGCCTTCCTTGAGCTGGGCATCGGCCCGGAGCAGGTGGACAAGGGGAAAGCGGAGATCGAGGCGTTCAGCCCGCAGCTGTCCCACTACATCAGCCACGTCCATATCGCCCTTGCCGGCTTTATCGCGGCGACGGGCCTGGCCATCGCAGGCCTGTCCTGGTACGGCGTGCGCCGGGGAGAACGATGGGCCTTCGCCACAGCTGTTGTCGTTCCGGTGGTCGGGCTCGCCGTGGCCCTTCCCGCGCACTACCCATGGGGCCTGGCCACGCTCGGGCACCTGGGTCCGGTCTACCTCGCCGTCCTGATCTTCCTGGCAGGGGTGGCGGTAGCCTACAGCGGCATGCGAAGCCCGCGGTGATACAGCGTACGACGGCGGCGCCGGGCTTGCGGTCCTTCTCTGACGTTTGGTGCGGGGTTGGCTTAGGGTGGAAGCCCGTCCTCAAGGAGGCAGTATGGAAAACCAGCCGGTCAACCCCAACGATGCAGGGCCCTTCTTCCACGGCACCAAGGCGGACCTGCAGCCCGGGGATCTGCTGGTTCCGGGCTACGCCTCCAACTACGGGGGACGGAAGACCGCGAACCACATCTACTTCACGGCCACCCTGGACGCCGCCACCTGGGGCGCCGAACTCAGCGCTGGCGAAGGGCCCGGCCGCATCTATCAGGTGGAACCAACAGGCCCGTTCGAGAACGACCCGAACCTGACCGACAAGAAGTTCCCCGGCAATCCCACCCGGTCCTACCGCACCCGCCAGCCCCTCCGCGTGCTCGACGAAGTCACGGACTGGCAGCCGCACTCCCCCGGGGCGCTGCAGCACATGCTGAACCATCTTGAGGAACTCAATCGGCAAGGCGTCGAAGCCATCGACTAAACCCGCCCGCCGTCGTCCAGCCTGTCCGGGCAGAATGTGGCAGGTGCAGGCAAGAGCGAAATACCAGGAGGAGACGTGGCCGGAAAACCATCAGTGATTGTCTTCGACGTCAACGAGACCCTTTCGGACATGGCCCCCATGGGTGAACGGTTCGCCGCGGTGGGCGCCCCAGCTGCCCTGGCCAAGCTGTGGTTTGCCATGCTGCTGAGGGACGGGTTCGCGCTCACGGCTGCGGGAGACAATCGGGCCTTCGCCGAGATCGGCGCAGAGGCCCTGCGCGGTCTCCTTCCCGGCATCGGACTCAACCGGGACCTGGACGAGGCAGTAGAGCACATCCTGTCCGGCATGGCAGGACTGGGCCTGCACGCGGATGTTCCCGACGGCGTCCGTGCGCTTAGGCGGGACGGGTACAGGCTGGTGACACTGACCAACGGTTCCACCCAGGTTGCCGAGAAACTGTTCCGGCAGGACGGGCTGCGGGACGAGTTCGAGGCCCTGCTCGCGGTGGAGGACGCTCCCGCGTGGAAGCCTGCCCCCGCTGCCTACCACTACGCGGCCGCCGTCTGCGGAGTGCCGGCCGGCGCCATGCTGCTGGTTGCGGTGCACCCCTGGGACATTCATGGGGCGGCCAAAGCGGGCTTGCGGACGGCCTGGATCAACCGGGAGGACTCCAGGTACCCCGCCTACTTTGAGCACCCCGGCTACACCGTCACCTCCCTGGCGGAACTTCCCGCCGTCCTTGCCGGCAGCGGAACAGGATAGGTCCGGCAACGGGATGGGCGGTTGGAACGAAAGGCAGCGGACAGTCCGCTCTGAAGGGGCGGAACTGGCAGTTTTCGAATACGGCCCGGAGCCGGCAGCCGATACTCCTACTCTGCTCCTGGTGCACGGCTACCCGGACGACCACCGCTTATACCTTCCGCTCATCCGGGAACTGGCCACGGGATTCCACATCATCGCTTACGACACCCGCAACGCCGGATCGTCATCCGTCACGGACAAGCCGGGGAGCTTTGTGCTGCAGGCCCTGGTGGACGATCTGTACGCCGTGCTGGCGGCAACGCATGCCACGTCAGTCCACCTCGTGGGCCACGACTGGGGCTCCATCCAGGGGTGGGCAGCAATCCAGGACCCTCGTGCCGCCGGAAGGATCAGCCGCTTTACGAGCGTGTCCGGACCGGACCTGCAGCACTTCTCCTGGTGGATGCGTCAACGGCTGCGGCACCCGCGCGGCTGGGCGCAGCTGCTGGGACAGCTCCTGCGCAGCTCGTACATTGCCGTCTTCCAAGTTCCCTTGCTGCCCGAAGTGCTCTGGCGCTTCTTCCTCACCGGCTCCTACGAGCGGACCACCGGGCGAACGGCAGGCAACAATCCCATCCGCGGGCTTGCCCTGTACCGGGCAAACTTTCCTGCCAAACGCCGGCCGCCGCTTCGGGTGTCGATTCCTGTCCATGTGATTGTCCCGGTCAAGGACCCGTTCATCTCCCCGAACCTGACGGACGGATTGGAAAACTGGGTTCCCAGCCTCACTGTGACGAAAGTGGTTGCCGGCCACTGGTGGCCCGCAACGCACGCCTCCGACTTCGCGAGGCTGTTGCAGGAAGAACACGGCAAGGACCCGGAAAATTAGCACGGATTTTGTGGCTCCTGGCCATCGCGCTCAGGACCGATGAGCCCGCGCCGCCGGCCGGGAACCATAGTGTTCGGCCAGCCTGGCGAGTCCCTCGTCAAGAGAGACTTCAGGTGTCCAGTCGAGGAGTTCCCGGGTCTCGCGCTGGTCGAACCAGTGGGCGGTGGAGAGTTGTTCGGCGAGGAACTTGGTCATCGGCGGCTCCTCATCCCGCCCGGCCCAGGTCCAGACCTTCTCCACCACCGCTCCCGCCGCCCGCGCCACTTTGCCCGGCACAGACCACGACGGCGCGGGGACGCCTCCCGCCGCACAGATTCCTGCCAGCAGCTCACCCACCGGGCGGGGCTCCCCGTTGGTCACCACCAGGGCCCTGCCGTGCGCGTGGTCCATGCGGTGCAGCGCGGCGGCGATGGCCGCGGCCGCATTGTCCACGTAGGTGGTGTCGATCAGGGCGGCACCGCCGTCGATCAGCGGCAGCCGACGGCGGCTGGCCCGTGCCAGGACCCGTTCCACCAGTTGGGTATCGCCGGGACCCCAGACGATGTGGGGGCGCACCGCCGCGACCCGGAAGTGCGGAGCGTCGGCTGCCAGGGCGAGGTC
>NZ_JBNHFD010000079.1:0-18998 GCF_059089865.1 Arthrobacter sp. Y3221157 | reverse complement strand
TGGGCCGTGACGGTTGGCGCCGTAGCAGGACCCAACCTGATCCAGCCCGGCACGGTGGTGGGTGCGGCGCTGGGGCTGCCAGCGGTGGCAGGACCGTTTGTGATTTCCGGCGCCGGGCTTCTGGTGGCCACCCTGCTTGTCCTCATCGGACTCCGGCCGGACCCGCTGCACCTCGCCCGTGAAGTTGCGGCCCGCCAGGTTGCGGAACGTGGGCCGGCCGCCGCCGGCGCTGCTGCGGGTGCCGCCCCGGGCGCGCCCCGGCCGGGAGGCTCATTGGCCCGCGGGATGCGCGCAATCCGGGGTTCGCGCACTGCGCTGCTGGCCGTCGCCGCCGTCGTCGGGGCCCACGCCGTCATGGTGGGCGTCATGTCCATGACACCGCTTCACCTGCAGCACCTCGTGGAAGGACCCGCGGCATCCCATGCCGGCCATACGGCATCCGGTGATGTGCTGGTCATCATCGGCTTTACCATTTCCCTGCACATCGCGGGCATGTTCGCGCTGTCACCGGTGATGGGCTGGCTAACGGACAAAGCTGGCCGGACCGAGACCGTCATGATCGGCTGCATGCTGCTGATCACTGCCGTCCTCGTGGCGGGGTTCGGTGAGGGCTCCACCGCAGCCGTCGCCGTCGGCCTGGTGCTGCTGGGCATGGGCTGGTCCGCAGCGACTGTCTCCGGGTCCACCCTGCTGGCCGAGAGCGTCGGACAGGAGTCCCGGGTGGTGGTGCAGGGTGTCTCGGACATGCTGATGGGCGCAGCGGGGGCGGTGGGCGGCGCTGTCTCCGGCCTTGTGCTCAGCTGGACCGGCTACCTGGGGCTGAACATGCTGGGCGGCGTGGTGGGCGCCCTCGTCCTGGCCGCAGCCTTCCTGACCCGGGTGGCGGGTCGCCGGGCCTCAGCGGCGGCCTGACCTCACCATCCCAAGCAGCCGGTTGAAGATCCCCTCGCCGTCATCGGCGATGCCGTCATGGTGGAAATCCCCGGTCTCCCAGACCTCCAGCCCACGGACCGCGGCGGCCGTTTCCAGGGACAGCTTCCGGTCCACATAGATGTCCTCGGAATATACGGCTGCTGCCACCGGTACCCGGTTGGCGGCAAGCTGCCGGATATCGTAGAGCGGCCGCCAGTCCTGTTTCGCGGCGAGCAGCCCGGCCACCTCGCGGAGGGGCTGCAGGGCAGGATCCTGCTCGAAATACCAGGGGTAGACCATTTCGCCGGTGAGCAGCAGGGGCTCCGCGTCAGGCCGGAATTCGGGATACTCCGCCAGCACGCGCCACGCCGACCAGTCCGTTGCCTGGCCCTGCCCGTAGATGGATTCATGCATCAGGGCATAGAGCGGGTTGGACCGGCGTGAGACGATGCCCTGCATCTGGTCAAGGAAGGGATCGGAGAGCCTCGGCCCGGCCGGGGTCCCGGTGAACGCATCCTCCAGCAGGTAGTGCAGGCTGTCCACCCTGGTGTTGCCGCCAAGGAAGGCGCCCAGCATCTGGAGGCGCTCCACGGTGAGGGGACCGCCGTCGGGCAGGAACTCCGGCGTGGTCCGCAGGTGGCGGGCAATCCGCTCCACCATGGTGCGGTCTTCCGGGTACCAGCTGAAGTACTCGGCGTTGCGCGCCGCCACCCGCTGGAAGGTGGCGCGGTAGACGTCGTCGGCAGGACCGGTCAGGGGAGCGAGGCCGCCGGTGATGAGGACTTCCTTCAGGCCGCCGGGGGCAAAGGACAGGTAGGTCAGCGCACAGAAACCGCCGTAGCTCTGCCCGAACACGGTCCAGGGTTCCGAGCCCAGCGCCTTCCTGATCAGTTCTGCGTCAGCAACGATGGCATCGGCCCGGAAGTGCTCCAAGTACGCGGCCTGGTCGACCGCAGACCCGCGGAGCGGCAGGGTGTTGCGGTCCACGGGGGTGGACAGTCCGGTGCCGCGCTGGTCCAGCATCAGTATCCGGAACTCTTTAGCCGCGGCCTTGCCCCAGCCGCCGAGGGAGCCGAACCTGTTCCCGCGGCCGCCCGGGCCGCCCTGCAGGAACAGCAGCCAGGGCAAGTTCTTCGCCTCGTCCCCGCTGTGGGAGTCCGAGACGTACTCACGGGCGAAGACGGTGATGGTCTCGCCGTCCGGCGAGGAGTGGTCAAGCGGCACGGTGAAGTAGTGCTCCACCGTGCGCATGCCCCGGAATTCGTGCCGGGCACGGACTTCGTGGCCTGCTTCAGCCATGGGCCGCAGCCGGGACGGGGGCGGATGAGGGGCTGCCGAACTTTTCGAGGGCGTCGCCGGTGAGCCTGAAGGTTGACCACCCGTCCATCGGGCGGGCGCCCAGGCGGCGGTAGAAGTTGATGGATGGCTCGTTCCAGTCCAGGACGCTCCACTCCACCCGGGCGTAGCCGTTTGCCACCGCTATGGAGGCAAGGTGCTGCAGGAGGGCCTTGCCGTGGCCCTCGCCGCGCGCCTCCGGGCTGACGTACAGGTCTTCCAGGTAGATGCCGTGCACGCCTTCCCAGGTGGAGTAGTTGAGGAACCAGAGTGCGAAGCCCTGGACGTCTCCGGCCTCGTTCTCGGCCATGGCGGCAAAGACGCGCGGGTTCTCGCCGAAGAGGACCTGCCGCAGCATCTCGGGAGTGTTGCGGACGGCGTCCGGTTCCTTCTCGTAGTGGGCCAGCTCGTGGATCATGCGAAGGATCGCGGGCACGTCGTGTTCGGTGGCGGGGCGGATAACACTCATTGTCCGAGCTTACCGCCGGGCCCGTTCCCCCTGCTGCAGGTTAGCCCTGCGTCAGAGCCGGTTGACGTCCGTTACCCGCACCACGGCGGTTCCGGTTTCGTCCGACGCTGCCAGGTCCACCTCGGCCGAGATGCCCCAGTCGTGGTTCCGGGCAGGATCGTCGAAGATCTGCCGCACCTTCCACAGCCCGGCTTCCTCGGTGATGATGAGCAGCCCCGGGCCGCGGGCATCCGGACCGGTGCCAATGTCGTCATGCTCGTCGAAGTAGTCGTCCAGAACGTCTTCCCACCGGTCCCGGTCCCAGCCCGAGCCTGCGTCCAGTTCACCAAGGGCCGCCGCGTCCTCGTCAGCGAACAGTTCAACGCGGCGGAACATCTCGTTGCGGACCATCACGCGGAAGGCCCGGATGTTCGAGGTGAGCGACGGCGGGGGAGGCGGCGGCGCGTCGTGCGGGGTGGGCATGGCCCCGGACGCGAGTTCTTCCCATTCATCCAGGAGGCTGGAGTCGACCTGGCGCACCATTTCGCCGAGCCACGCGGTGAGGTCTTCAAGGTCCTCCCGCAGCATGTCCTGCGGAACCGTTTGCCGCAGGGCCTTGAAGGCGTCCGCCAGATATCGCAGCACGATGCCTTCCGAGCGGGCCAGCCCGTAGAACTGCACGAACTCGCCGAAGTTCATGGCGCGTTCGTACATGTCCCGCACCACGGACTTGGGGGCCAGTTCGAAGTCGCCCACCCAGGGGGCCGCCTTCCGGTAGACCTCGAAGGCCTCCCCAAGGATGTCCGCGAGCGGCTGCGGGTAGGTGACCTCCTCCAGCATCGCCATCCGCTGGTCGTAGTCGATGCCGTCCGCCTTCATTGCGGCCACGGCTTCGCCCCGCGCCTTCTTCTGCTGCGCGGAGAGGATCTGGCGGGGCTTTTCCAGCGTCGCCTCGATCACGGACACCACGTCCAGGGCGTACGACGGCGACTCCGGGTCAAGGAGCTCCAGCGCAGCAAGTGCGAAGGGGGAGAGCGGCTGGTTGAGCGCGAAGTTCGGCTGCAGGTGGACGGTCAGGCGGACGGTGCGTCCGTCAGCTTCCTGCTGGTCCGCCGGGATCCGCTCCACCACCTCCGCCGCCAGCAGCTCGCGGTAGATGCCCAGTGCCTTCTTCATCAGCTGCAGCTGCGAGGAGCGGGGCTCATGGTTTTCGGTCAGGAGCCGCCGGGCCGCAGCGAAGGGATCGCCGGGCCGCTCCATGAGGTTCATGAGCATGGCGTGGGTAACGGTGAAACTGGACGTGAGAGGGTCCGGTACGGACTCGACCAGGCGCTTATAGGTGGGCTCGCCCCAGGACACGAAGCCTTCGGGGGGCTTCTTCTTGACCACCTGGCGCAGCTTCTTCTGGTCGTCGCCGAACTTTGCCACGGCTTTCGCCATCGCCTTGACGTTCTCGGTCACATGCTCGGGGGCCTGGACCACCACGGTTCCGGCGGTGTCGTAGCCCGCGCGGCCGGCACGGCCCGCGATCTGGTGGAATTCGCGTGAGTTGAGCAGCCGGGTGCGGACGCCGTCGTACTTGCTCAGGGCGGTGAGCAGGACGGTGCGGATGGGGACGTTGATCCCCACGCCCAGGGTGTCGGTGCCGCAGATGACCTTGAGCAGGCCGGCCTGCGCGAGCTGTTCCACCAGGCGGCGGTACTTGGGCAGCATGCCCGCGTGGTGCACGCCGATTCCGTGCCGGACCAGCCGGTTGAGGGTCTTGCCGAAGCCGGAGGCGAAGCGGAAGTTCGCGATCAGCTCCGCGATCCTGTCCTTCTCCTCACGGGTGCAGACGTTGATGCTCATGAGCGTCTGGGCCCGGTCGATTGCCTCGATCTGGCTGAAATGGACCACGTAGACGGGGACCTGTTTGGTGCTGAGCAGCTCTTCGAGCGTCTCGTGCACCGGGGTCTCGTGGTAGTAGAAGTGCAGCGGGATGGGACGTTCGGCGGAACTCACCGTGGTGGTGGGGCGGCCGGTGAGGTCGGTCAGGCCTTTCTCGAACCTGGTGACGTCGCCCAGGGTGGCGGACATGAGCAGGAACTGGGCCTGCGGCAGTTCCAGCAGCGGCACCTGCCAGGCCCAGCCGCGCTGCGGATCCGAGTAGAAGTGGAACTCGTCCATGATGACGGCGCCGAGTTCGGCTGCCGCACCCTCGCGCAGTGCCGTGTTTGCCAGGATCTCGGCGGTGCAGCAGATGATGGGTGCGTCCTGGTTGACCCCGGAATCGCCGGTGATCATCCCGACGTTCTCGGCGCCGAAGATGTCGCAGAGGGCGAAGAACTTTTCTGACACCAGTGCCTTGATGGGCGCCGTGTAGTAGCTGCGCCGGCCTTGGGCCATGGCCTGGAAGTGCGCGGCGATGGCTACCAGTGATTTTCCCGACCCGGTGGGGGTGGCCAGGATGACGTTGGCGCCGGTGGCCAGTTCCATGACGGCCTCGTCCTGCGCCGGATACAGCGCCAGGCCGCGGCTTTCCGTCCATTCGACAAAGCGGGTGTAAAGGTCATCGGGATCGACGGCGGCGGAGGAGTTCCGGGGCAGATCGGTCAGCTGGTCAACGAGTTTCATTGGTTTCCAGCTTAGTGCCAGGGTGCTCCCGGAAATCCGCCGCGTACCCCGCTAGGCTTCGCGGTATCTGTGACACGACCAGGCAGCGGGGAAGCTTATGAAATGGAATCCGGCCAAATACGTCCAGTTCGGTGATTACCGGAACCGGCCGTTCTTCGATCTCACCGGCAGGATCGACGCGGACTGGCCGGTAAAGGTGGTGGACTTGGGCTGCGGACCGGGGAACCTCACCGCCACGCTGGCCGGGCGGTGGCCGGAAGCCGAGGTGGTGGGCGTCGACTCGTCGGCGGAGATGCTGGACAAGGCGGGGACTGTAGCCGCCCGGCATCCGCTCCTGCGGTTCGAACAGGCCGACATTGCCGCCTGGATGCCGCCAGCGGAAACGGATGTGGTGGTCAGTAACGCCGCCCTCCAATGGGTGCCCGGGCATCAGGACCTCATGCGGGATTGGCTGGCCGCCCTGCGTCCCGGTGGCTGGTTCGCCATGCAGGTGCCGGGGAACTTCGGGGCGCCCTCCCACGCGTTGATGCGGGAGCTCGCAGCGTCAGCCCGGTGGGCACCGAAACTCGACGGCGTGCTTCGCGGCGGGGAATCGGTGGGTGAGCCGGCGGACTACCTCACTATCCTGCTCGACGCCGGTTGCACCGCAGATGCCTGGGAAACCACGTACCAGCAGGTCCTGCCGGGCCCGGACCCGGTCCTTGAGTGGGTGCGCGGCGCGGCCCTGCGCCCCGTGCTGGCCGTTCTCTCAGCGGACGACGGCAGGGAGTTCGAAGCAGAATACGCAGCGGCGCTCCGCACCGCCTATCCGCCGGGACGGCACGGCACCGTCTTCCCATTCCGCCGGATCTTCGCTGTGGGGCGCAAAAACTAACGAAATCCATTCGCTGGACAAGCTCTACCGCGCTGTCACACGTTTGACAAAAGTAGTAAGTGATCTGCCTTACAATGAGCGTTGTGGCTGGTGGGGAGCGGTTGCCGCCGCCCCGCAGGCCTCCCGACCTTCTGGAGGTGCGTTGCTGATCCGACTCATGGGGCGGCTGCTTATGGCGCACAAAGCTCCCGTTGCCGCCGTCGTGCTCCTGCAACTGGTGCAGGCCGCCGCCAACCTTCTGCTCCCCACCATCAACGCGGCCATCATCGATGACGGCATCGTGGCAGGCAACACCTCGTCCATCCAGCGACTGGGCCTCCTCATGGCCGGAATTGCCATGGTGCAGGCGGCTGCGGCCATTGGGGCAGGTTACTTTGGCGCAGCCATCGCCATGAAGCTCGGCCAGCAGCTCCGGGCGGAGATCTTCCTGAAGATCCAGTCCCTGTCCTCGCGCGAGGTGGCCCGGTTTGGAACCCAGAGCCTCACCACCCGGGTGACGAACGACACCCAGCAAATCCAGGCCTTCGCGCTCCTGGTGCTCACCATGCTCATCGCCGGGCCGGCCATGGGCCTGGGCGGAGTCATCCTTGCCCTCCAGCAGGACGTGGCGCTGTCCGCAGTCATCATCGTCATCGTGCCGCTGCTCGTGCTGATCATGTCCGCCATTGTGCGGCGCCTCATCCCGCTCTACCGCGAGGGGCAGGACCTGCTGGACAATTCCGGGGGCATCCTGCGGGAGCAGATCATCGGCGTGGCCACCATCCGGGCATTTGTGCGCCAGGAGCATGAGACGGACCGCTTCGCCCGCGCCAACGGCAGCCTCACCGCCAACAACCTCCAGTCGGCCCTGCTCGTGGCCGCCATGCTGCCGATGATCATGCTGGTGGTGAACCTGTCCTCGGTGGCAATCGTGTGGTTCGGCGGCCAGCGCATCCAGGCCGGACAGATGAACATTGGTGCGCTCACGGCGTTCATTGCCTACATCATGCAGATCCTGCTGGCCATCATGATGTCCATGTACGTCCTGATGACGGCACCGCGGGCAGCCGTGTGCGCGGAACGGATCGGCGCTGTCCTGGACACCGAGCCCTCGGTGGCGGATCCCGGGGAGCCTGCGGCACGCATGCTGCCGGCCCAGCCCCGGAACGGACCCAGCGGTTCCGTCCCGCAGGGCGGCACCATTGAGTTCACGGATGTCGGCTTCTCCTATCCGGGGGCCGAGGCGCCTGTCCTTGCCGGCGTCAGCTTCACCGCGCTGCCCGGCACCACCACGGCCATCGTGGGATCCACGGGCAGCGGAAAGTCCACCCTGCTGAACCTGGTCCCGCGTTTCCTCGACACCACCCAAGGCGCCATCACACTCGACGGCGTCAACATTAAGGACCTGCCCCTGGATGCACTGCGCGGCTCCATGTCCGTGGTGCCCCAGCACTCGCACCTGTTTTCCGGAACCATCGCCGAGAACCTGCGGATGGCGGCACCCGGAGCCTCGGACATGGAACTGTGGGATGCCCTTGAAAAGGCGCAGACCATGCGCTTCATGAGCGCATTGCCCCTGGGCCTTGAGACGCCGGTGGGGCAGGGCGGAACCAAACTGTCCGGGGGACAGCGCCAACGGCTCTGCATAGCCCGCGCACTGCTGCGCAAGTCATCCCTGTATCTCTTCGACGACAGCTTCTCTGCACTTGACTACCACACGGACACGCGGCTGCGGCAGGTGCTGGACGCCGAACTCGCGGCCGCCACCATCCTTGTCGTGGCCGAACGCGTCTCCACTGTCGAGGACGCCGAATTGATCCTGGTGCTCGACGGCGGCCAGGTGGTTGCGCAGGGTACACACCGGGAGCTGCTGGAGACGTCGTCCACCTACCGGGAAATCGCGGAATCACAGCTCGCCCTGGACGGCCCGCAGTGACGGCCCCGGCCGGCGCTACGGCGGCAGACCCGGCATTCCGCGCCACATCGTGGCGGCTCCTCGGGCGGCTGCGGCCGTTCGGGCGGCTGATGCTCGGAGCCGTCGCAGCCACCTGTGCCTTCGCCGGCCTGAACGTGGCCGCCCCCAAGTACCTGGGCGATGCCACGGACGTGGTGGTTGATGGCGTCTACGGCGGCAGCACAGACCAGGAACGACTCGTCCTGCTGCTTGCGGCAGTGGCGGTGATGTACGTCCTCGCGTCGCTGTTCAACTGGATCCAGGGCGCGCTGACGGCGCGTTCCGTCCAGGGACTGATGTACAACATGAGGTCTGCCGTGGAGGACAAACTTCACCGGCTGCCCGCCTCCTACTACCGCGACAGCTCCCGCGGCGACGTCCTGAGCAGGGCCACCAACGATATTGACAACATCTCCCAGGCGTTGAACCAGCTCCTGACACAGCTGATCATGTCCGTCCTGATGCTGTCCGGGTCGCTCGCCATGATGCTGTGGATCTCGCCGCTGCTGGCGGCCATCGCACTCGCCACCGTTCCGCTGTCCTCCTGCATCACCTTTTTCCTGGCCCGCAGGTCCCAGGTGCATTACGCGCGGCAATGGATGGAAACCGGTGAGCTCAATGCGCATGCAGAGGAATTCATCACCGGCCACGAAGTCATCAAAGCCTTCGGATACCAGTCCCGTGCGGCTGGCGTTTTTGCGGCCGGCAACTCGCGGCTGGCCCGTGCGTCCACGAAAGCCCAGTTTTCAGCCGGTGTCGTCCAGCCCCTCATGGTGCTGATGGCCAACCTGAACTATGTTGCGGTGGCCGTCATCGGGGCCCTCCAGGTCATAGCGGGAGCCATGACCATCGGCGGGATCCAGGCTTTCATCCAGTTCAGCCGGCTCTTCACCCAGCCGGTGGGACAGATCGGCGGCCTGCTCAATGTCATGCAGTCCTGCGCCGCGTCGGCCGCCCGCGTTTTCGCCCTGCTGGACGCGGAAGAGGAAGCTGCCGACCCTGATGCCGCGTACGGGCAGCCGGCGGCCGGCGGAGCGATCGAGTTCGACGACGTGACATTCGGCTACCCGGGCTCGTCCCCGGCCGTCCGCAACCTTTCGTTCAGGGTGGAGCCCGGGCAGACGGTGGCCGTCGTCGGACACACCGGTGCAGGGAAAACCACCGTGATAAACCTGCTGATGCGGTTCTATGAGCCAACCTCGGGCCGGATCACCATCGGCGGAACCGATACCTCCGCCATGCCCCGGGACCGGCTGCGCGCACAGTTCGGCGTGGTGCTCCAGGACGCCTGGCTGTTTGGGGGCAGCATCCGCGAGAACATTGCCTACGGTTTGCCGGACGCCACCGAGGCCGGCATCCTGGCCGCGGCAGAGGCCAGCCACGTTGACCGTTTTGTCCGGGCACTGCCGGACGGATACGACACCGTGCTGGAAGACGGCGGTGAACCCCTCAGCCGGGGCCAGCGCCAGCTCGTCACCATTGCCCGGGCGCAACTGGCCGGCCGCGCCGTCCTGATCCTGGACGAGGCAACGAGCTCCGTGGACTCCAGGACCGAACTGCTGATCCGGCAGGCCACCCAGCAGCTGAGGCACGGCCGGACCAGTTTCGTGATTGCCCACCGTTTGTCCACGGTACGCAACGCTGATCTAATCTTGGTCATGGACCACGGACGCATCGTCGAACAGGGCAACCACCAAAACCTCCTGGCGGCCAAAAGCTACTACGCCCGGCTCTACTACGCCCAGTTCGCTGCCCGCACCGGCAATGCCGGCGTCCTTGAGGCGGGCCGGTGAAGGCCGTCCCCGACTTTCCCGGGGCCTGGAAGCCCAACACCGCCAGCACGGTGGCGCTGTACGAGCAGCTGAGGCTCCGCATCATCCACCTGGCTGACAGCGGTGCGCTTCCGCCCGGCACCCGGCTTCCCGCTGTCCGCACCCTCGCGGACAGCCTTGACGTGGCGCCGCACACAGTGGCCCGGGCCTATAAAGAGCTGGAGGCGGCGGGCATCGTGGCCACCCGAGGCCGGAACGGGACGGTGGTCAGTGCACGTGACGAACGTCTCAGCGGGCTCTCCGCGGCCGCGACGGCCTACGCCGAAGCCGCCAAGTCGCAGGGGGCAACGTTTGCCGAAGCCGTGAAGCTGCTGGCGGCCGCCTACGACGCCCGCTGAGGGCCGTCGGCGGTGACGGTTTCGAAGAAGTTTTCGATTAGCATTATTGGGTGCCTAAAGCCTTAGCTGAAGAAACCGCCATCGAACCCACCTCCGTCACCGAGCCCTCCACCGGCATTGTGCAGCGCCATGACCTGTCCCGGCTCGTGGTGAAGGGTGCCCGCGAACACAATCTCCGGAACGTTGACCTGGACCTGCCGCGCGATGCGATGATCGTCTTCACAGGTCTGTCAGGCTCGGGCAAATCGTCACTGGCGTTCGACACGATCTTCGCCGAGGGCCAGCGCCGCTATGTCGAATCACTGTCCGCCTACGCCCGCCAGTTCCTCGGGCAGGTGGACAAGCCGGATGTCGATTTCATTGAAGGCCTGTCGCCGGCAGTTTCCATCGACCAGAAATCCACCAGCAAGAACCCGCGCTCCACGGTGGGCACCATCACCGAGATCTACGACTACATGCGCCTGCTCTGGGCGCGCGTGGGCCGGCCGCACTGCCCCGTCTGCGGCAAGCCCGTTGCCAAGCAGACACCGCAGCAGATCGTCGACCAGCTGCTCGAGCTCGACGAAGGCACCCGCTTCCAGGTCCTCGCCCCGGTGGTGCGCGGGCGCAAGGGCGAGTTCGTGGACCTCTTCAAGGAGCTCAGCGCCAAGGGCTACTCCCGGGCACGGGTGGACGGCAACCTCGTCCAGCTGAGCGATCCGCCCAAGCTGGGCAAGCAGTTCAAGCACACTATCGAGGTGGTGGTGGACCGGCTGGTGGTCAAGGAAGGTATCAGCCAGCGGCTCACGGACTCCATCGAAACCGCCCTCGGGCTGGCTGAGGGCCGCGTCCTGGCGGAGTTCGTGGACCTCGAGGCGGATGACCCCGCACGGATCCGGGCGTTCTCCGAGAACCTCGCCTGCCCCAATGAGCATCCCCTCGCCATCGACGAGATCGAACCCCGATCCTTCTCCTTCAATAACCCCTTCGGCGCCTGCGCAGCCTGCAGCGGCATCGGCACCAAGCTGGAAGTGGACGAGGAACTGATCGTCCCGAACCCGGAGCTCTCCCTGTCCGAGGGCGCCATCGCCCCCTGGTCGATGGGAACTGCCACCACCGAGTACTGGAACCGGCTCCTCGAGGGCCTGGCAAAGGAACTCGGATTCTCGATGGATACCCCCTGGGAGAAGCTGGGCAAGGACGTCCGCCAGACTGTCCTGCACGGCAAGGACCACAAGGTGGTGGTGCAGTACCGGAACCGCTTCGGACGGGAACGCAAGTACAGCACCGGGTTCGAAGGCGCCATCCAGTACGTGCACCGCAAGCACGGCGAAACCGACTCCGACTGGGCACGCGACCGGTATGAGGAGTACATGCGGCAGATCCCCTGCCCTGCCTGTAACGGCGCGCGCCTCAATCCTGCGTCCCTGTCCGTGCTCATCAACGGCAAGTCCATTGCCGAAGTGGCGGCCCTTCCCATGCGGGATTGCGCCGCGTTCCTGGAGAACCTCGTCCTCACCGGCCGTGAAGCCCAGATCGCGCACCAGGTCCTCAAGGAAATCCAGGCGCGCCTGACGTTCCTCCTGGACGTCGGGCTGGAGTACCTGAACCTGGAACGCCCGTCCTCCACGCTGTCGGGCGGCGAGGCGCAGCGCATCCGCCTGGCCACCCAGATCGGCTCCGGCCTGGTGGGCGTGCTCTATGTCCTGGATGAGCCGTCCATCGGCTTGCACCAGCGCGACAACCGGCGGCTCATCGATACCCTCACCCGGCTCCGCGACATGGGCAACACCCTGATCGTGGTGGAGCACGACGAGGACACCATCCACGTCGCCGACTGGATCGTGGACATCGGGCCCGGCGCCGGCGAGCACGGCGGCCAGGTAGTGCACTCCGGCTCGTACAAGGAGCTCCTGGAGAACACCGCATCCCTGACCGGCGACTACCTGTCCGGGCGCAAGAGCATCGATGTGCCCAAGAAGCGGCGCAAGTACGACAAGAAGCGCGAGCTCAAGGTGGTGGGTGCACGCGAAAACAACCTCAACAACGTTGACGCCGCATTCCCGCTCGGCCTCTTTACCGCGGTGACCGGGGTGAGCGGTTCCGGCAAGTCCACCCTGGTGAACGAGATCCTGTACAAGGTGCTGGCCAACAAGCTCAACGGCGCCAAGCAGGTGGCAGGGCGCCACAAGACCGTCCAGGGCCTCGAGCACCTGGACAAGGTGGTCCACGTGGACCAGAGCCCCATCGGGCGCACGCCGCGCTCCAACCCGGCCACCTACACGGGCGTCTTCGACAACATCCGCAAGCTCTTCGCCGAAACCACTGAAGCCAAGGTCCGCGGCTACCTTCCCGGCCGGTTCTCCTTCAACGTCAAGGGCGGGCGCTGCGAGGCCTGCTCAGGCGACGGCACGCTCAAGATCGAGATGAACTTCCTGCCGGACGTCTACGTCCCCTGCGAGGTTTGCCATGGCGCACGGTACAACCGGGAAACCCTGGAGGTGCACTACAAGGGCAAGACCATCGCCGAGGTCCTTAACATGCCCATCGAGGAGGCGGCGGAGTTCTTCGCCGCGTTCTCACCCATCGCGCGGCACCTGAACACCTTGGTTGACGTCGGCCTGGGCTACGTCAGGCTCGGCCAGCCGGCCACAACCCTCTCCGGTGGTGAGGCGCAGCGCGTCAAGCTGGCGGCAGAGCTGCAAAAGCGCTCCAACGGCCGGAGCGTGTATGTGCTGGATGAGCCCACCACCGGCCTGCACTTCGAAGACATCCGCAAGCTGCTTCTGGTCCTGCAGGGCCTGGTGGACAAAGGCAACACCGTCATCACCATCGAGCACAACCTGGACGTTATCAAGAGCGCCGACTGGATCGTGGACCTCGGACCGGACGGTGGCTCCGGCGGCGGACAGATTGTCGCCACCGGCACGCCGGAGCAGGTTGCAACGTCCACCACCAGCCACACGGCCACCTTCCTCGCCGAAATCCTGGGCTAGGACAAGAGAAATATTCCGCCGCGGGAATGCGAGTTTCAGGCACTGCTGCTGACGTGAGAAACTAACCCGGTGACTTCAACAACAGTGCCCGTGATCTTTGACCTGGACGGCACTCTTGTCGATCCGGCCGGTGGAATAACAGAAGGAATTGCGGCGGCCCTGACGGCCGTGGGGCTTCCCGTTCCCGGCCAGGACCTGCTCGAAGCCATGATCGGCCCCAAGCTCAGCGATTCCCTGCTTAACGTGGCGCAGGTGCCCGCCCACCTCCTGGACGAGGTCATCCGCCGCTACCGTGAGCACTACGTGGCTACCGGCATCGCCCAGAGCCGGCTGTACCCGGGCATCCGCGAAGTGCTGGAATCCTTCGCGGCCGCCGGGACACCGGTGGCCGTAGCCACCCAGAAACCGCAGAACCTGGCCCGGAAGGTCCTGGCGCACCACGGCATCGACCAGCTGTTCCTGAGCATCCGCGGCTCGGCCGACGACGAGACGGCCGTCGAAGGGGTGCCACTGGGAAAGACGGAAATCATCGCCGCAGCCCTTGAGGACCTGGAAACCCGGCATGCCCTCATGGTGGGGGACCGCGCCCAGGATGTCTCGGGAGCCATTGCCAACGGGCTCGACTGCATCGGTGTTGCCTGGGGTTTCGCTCCCGACGGCGAACTGGAAAACGCCGGGTCCGTGGCCGTCGTGCACACTGCGGAAGAGCTGGTGAAGGTCATCAACCGGCTGCAGGCCATCCACAGTGCCGCCATGAGCGAGGTGACCAACGATGGAAATGTTTGAAGCCGTCCGCTGGACCACGCGGAGCCTGATCGCGGGCACCTGCCGGCCCACCGTCGTCGGCGTTGAAAACGTCCCCACGGACGGGCCTTTCATCGTGGCACCCAACCACCTGTCCTTCTTCGACAGTGTTATTGTCCAGGCGCTGATGCCCCGTCCGGTGGCGTTCTTCGCCAAAGCCGAGTACTTCACCACCGGCGGGATCAAAGGCAAAGTCATGAAGGCCTTTTTCGAGTCCGTGGGCTCCATTCCCGTGGAGAGGGGCGAGCAGGCGGCGAGTGTCCAGGCGCTCAAGACCCTCCTGGACATCCTCGAGTCCGGCCGCGGGATCGGCATCTACCCTGAGGGCACGCGTTCCCGGGACGGCATCCTCTACCGCGGACGCACCGGCGTGGGCTGGCTTGCGCTGACCACCGGCGCGCCGGTAATCCCGGTGGGCTTGGTCGGCACGGAGAACCTGCAGCGTGCGGGCGAGAAGGGCGTGCGGCCCCAGCACTTCACCATGAAGGTGGGGGAGCCGCTGTACTTCGACAAGACCGGCCCGGACCATTCGCTGCCGGCCCGGCGCGAGGTCACTGACCGGATCATGGATGCCATCGCGGAACTCAGCGGCCAGGAACGGTCCACCAGTTACAACCAGAGCAAAGTGCTCGACTAGGCCGCCAGCGGCAGGGGCTCCGGCTGGCGCAGCCGGCGGGTACGGCTCAGTAGAATGGATAAGTGGCAAATCCAGCAAGTTACCGGCCCAGGACGGGTGAAATCCCCACCAACCCGGGGGTCTACCGGTTCCGCGACCCCCACGGCCGGGTCATCTACGTCGGCAAGGCCAAAAGCCTCCGCTCCCGGCTGAACTCCTACTTCGCCAACCCGGCAGGGCTGCTGCCCAAGACCTACGCCATGGTCCACGCAGCGAGCAGCGTGGAGTGGACCGTGGTGGGCAGCGAGCTGGAGTCGCTGCAGCTGGAATACACCTGGATCAAGGAATTCAAGCCGCGGTTCAATGTGGTGTTCCGGGATGACAAGACCTACCCGTACCTTGCCGTAACCATGGGGGAGAAGTACCCGCGCGTCCAGGTCATGCGGGGCGACAAGAAGAAGGGGACCCGCTACTTCGGTCCCTACACCGCGGGCGCCATCAGGGAAACCATGGACACCCTGCTCCGGGTGTTTCCGGTCCGCAGCTGCAGCGCAGGGGTGTTCAAGCGTGCCGAAGCCACCGGCCGGCCCTGCCTCCTGGGCTACATCGACAAATGCTCGGCCCCGTGCGTGGGCCGCATCTCTGCCGAGGACCACCGCTCCCTGGCCGAGGACTTTTGCGCCTTCATGGGCGGCGAGGCCAAGCGCTTCATCGCCAAACTCGAAAAGCAGATGGCGGATGCCGTGGCCGAGCTTGACTACGAGCACGCCGCCAGGATCCGGGATGACATCGCCGCCCTTCGGAAAGTCTTCGAGCGCAATGCGGTGGTGCTCGCGGAGGACACGGACGCGGACATCTTCGCGCTCCACGAGGACGAACTCGAAGCCGCGGTGCAGGTGTTCCACGTCCGCGGCGGCAGGATCCGCGGCCAGCGCGGCTGGGTGGTTGAGAAGGTGGAGGACTTCACCACGCCGGACCTCGTGGAGCACCTACTGCAGCAGGTCTACGGCAACGACGGCGACAGCCACGGCAGGCTGCCCCGCGAGGTGCTGGTTCCCGTGGAGCCCAGCAACGCCGGGGAGCTGGCGCAGTGGCTCGGCGGAATCCGGGGCGCGAAGGTGGACATCCGGGTTCCGCAGCGCGGCGACAAGGCCGCCCTCATGACCACCGTCCGTGAAAACGCGGAGCATGCGCTGAAGCTGCACAAGACGCGAAGGGCCGGAGACCTCACCGTCCGTTCGCAGGCCCTCCAGGAACTCCAGCAAGCGCTGGACCTGCCGGTACCCCTGCTGCGGATCGAATGCTTCGACGTCTCCCATGTCCAGGGAACCAACGTGGTGGCCTCCATGGTGGTGGTGGAGGACGGCCTGCCGAAGAAGTCGGACTACCGGAAGTTTTCCGTGACCGGGCCCGCAGCAGCCGACGACACCGCCGCGATGCACGACGTCCTCACCCGGCGGTTCCGCCACTACCTGCAGGACAAGTCCGCCCAAGTGGATGACTCGGTGCTGGGCCCTGGCCCGGAAGATGCGGAACAGCCGGAACCCGGGCAGCAGGAGACGCCCATGGACAGCAGCCCGAAGGACAGCACCGTAGCGGACACCACGACGCCCGCCCCGCGGGCCAAGTTCGCCTATCCGCCCAACCTGGTGGTGGTCGACGGCGGCAAACCGCAGGTCAACGCCGCCGCCCGGGCCCTCACGGACCTGGGCATCGACGATGTCTACGTGGTGGGCCTCGCCAAGCGCCTCGAAGAGGTCTGGCTGCCGGACAGCGACTTCCCCGTAATCCTTCCCCGGACCTCGCAGGGGCTGTACCTGCTGCAGCGCATCCGTGACGAAGCCCACCGCTTCGCCATCACGTTCCACCGGCAGAAGCGCGGCAAGGCGATGACGGTATCCGCACTGGACGGAGTTCCCGGGCTGGGCGCATCCAAGCGCAAGGCACTGCTGGCCCACTTCGGGTCCGTCAAGGGGGTCAAGGCCGCCTCCGCCGAAGAGCTCTCGCAGGCGAAGGGCATAGGCCCTGCGCTGGCCAGCGCCATCGTGAGCCACTTCTCCACGGGCGAGCCGGCTGCGGCAACGGTGCCCGCCATCAACATGTCCACCGGCGAAATCATTGAAACTTAGCTAGGGTAAGGGGCGGGGTTTGCGTCGGTGCGCGCCCGGCATGGCAACAACAGAAACGGGGCGGACTTAATGGCAGACACGACGGCGGAATCCGGAGCCGGGCAGGACGGGATGCAGCCCGTCAAGCCGCTCGAAGCGGAGCTGCTGGTGGTCACCGGAATGTCCGGAGCCGGCCGGAGCACCGCCGCCGACGCGCTGGAGGACCATGGCTGGTACGTGGTGGAGAACCTGCCGCCGCAGATGCTGGGCACGCTGGCCGAACTCGTCTCCCACGCCCCGCAGTCCATCCCGCGGCTCGCCGTGGTGATCGACGTCCGCAGCAAGGGGCTCTTCGCGGATATCCGCGCCGCCCTTGGGGCCCTCGCGGCCAGCGGCGTCACCTTCCGGGTCCTGTTCCTCGACGCCAGCGACAACGTCCTGGTCCGCCGCTTCGAGCAGGGACGACGGCCGCATCCGCTGCAGGGCGGCGGCCGCATCCTGGACGGCATCGCCGCCGAACGCGAGCTGCTGCAGGAACTGCGCGACAGCTCCGACGTCGTCCTGGACACCTCCGGCTACAACGTCCACGGGCTGGCCACGGCCATCACGGAGCTCTTCAGCGAAACCGGGCCGGTGGCGCTCCGGCTCAACATCATGAGTTTCGGCTTCAAGTACGGCCTGCCCGTCGACTCCAACTACGTGGCCGACGTCCGGTTCATCCCCAACCCGCACTGGGTTCCGCAGCTGCGCCCGCACACCGGGCTGGACAAGGACGTCAGCGACTACGTGCTGGAGGCGGAGGGCGTCAAGAACTTCGTGGACCGGTATGTGATGGCCCTGGAGCCCGTCCTGGACGGATACCGCCGCGAAAACAAGCACTACGCCACCATCGCCGTGGGCTGCACCGGCGGGAAACACCGCTCCGTTGCAGTCGCCGTCGAGCTCTCCAAGAAACTCGCGCAGTTCCCCCGGGTCACCGTGACCACCACGCACCGGGATCTGGGCCGCGAATAATGGCGCTGTTCACCGGCGCGCTGCCGCTGGTTCCGCCTGCGTCCGGAACCGGAGCCAGCCAGCAGGACAAAGGTCCCAACGTTGTGGCGCTCGGCGGCGGCCACGGTCTCTCCGCCTCCCTCTCGGCGCTGCGCCTGCTCACGTCCGAACTGACCGCCGTCGTTACGGTGGCGGACGACGGCGGCTCTTCCGGGCGCCTGCGCGAAGAGTACGGCGTCCTCCCGCCGGGGGACCTGCGGATGGCCTTGTCCGCGCTCTGCGACGACACGGACTGGGGCAGGACCTGGCGCGACGTCATGCAGCACCGATTCCGTCCCGGCAAGGGCCCGGGCGGTTCGCTGGACGAGCACGCCATGGGGAACCTGCTGATCGTCACCCTCTGGGAGCTGCTGGGGGACACCGTGGCCGGACTGAAATGGGCCGGTGCGCTGCTGGGCGCCCGCGGCCAGGTCCTGCCCATGTCCACCGAGCCGCTGACCATCGAAGGCGACGTCCGCGTCACTGCGCCGGATGGCGCCTCCGCCCTGCAGACCATCCGCGGGCAGGCGCGCTGTGCTGTGGCGGGCTCGCTGGAACACGTCCGGCTCATGCCCGAGGCGGCCCGGGCCTGCACGGAGGCGCTCACGGCCATCGAGCTGGCTGACTGGGTCATCCTGGGCCCGGGCTCCTGGTACACCTCCGTGCTGCCGCACCTGCTGCTGCCGGAGATGCGCCAGGCGCTTTGCAACACCCCTGCCAAACGCTGCCTCACCATGAACCTCGCCACGGACACCAAGGAGACTTCCGGGATGACGGCCGCGGACCATCTCGACGTGCTGCGGCGCTACGCCCCGGAGTTCACGGTGGACGTTGTCCTGGCCGATCCTGCCTCGGTGCCGGACCGGCAGGAGTTCGAGCGGGCCGCCGCGATGATCGGGGCCGAGGTTGTCTTGGGTAAAGTAGGGGCGTCGGGACGCCGGCCCGTCCATGATCCCCTGCGTCTGGCGACGGCGTACCAGGACATTTTTGGGAACAGTTAGGAAGGTGCCATGGCACTGACAGCATCGGTCAAGGAAGAACTGTCCCGTCTGGACATCAAAAAGTCATCGGTGCGCAAGGCCGAAGACTAGGCCGAGGGGCTCGGAGGCGCGCCATCTGGGTTTTTCGCGTGTTTTGCTGCGCAGGTGCAGCTCAGAGACTCGACGTGTCTGCGACCA
>NZ_JBNHFD010000078.1:0-19130 GCF_059089865.1 Arthrobacter sp. Y3221157 | reverse complement strand
GCTGCTGCTCGCCGCCGGAAAGCTCGTGCGGGTAGCGGTCCGCCAGGTGGGAGAGCCGGACGAGGTCCAGTACTTCGCCGGTCCGGGCCCGGCGATCGCCGCGGCCCAGCCGGTCCAGGCCGAACTCGACGTTCCCGGCCACGGTCATGTGGGGGAACAGGGCGTAGTCCTGGAACACCAGGCCCACCCGGCGCTGTTCGGGGTAGACAAACCGGCGCTGGTCGGCCACCACGTCGCCGGCAACCCGGATGGTGCCCGCGTTCGGGCGTTCCAGGCCGGCTGCGAGCCGGAGCGTGGTCGACTTGCCGCAGCCGGACGGGCCGATCAGGGTCACCAGTTCGCCGGCCGCGATTGCCAGGTCCACGGATTCCACCCCCACGGCCGGGCCGTAGTGCTTGCTGACGCCTTCAAACACCAGCGCAGCGGGAGCCCCGCCGTCGTTCTCGGTACCCGGTGCCCGGTGGGCCCTGATACTCGCACGGATGGTCATGGGCGGGCCTTTCGGTCAATCTCAGCCCGGCGGGCCTGCCTGACAAGGACGAGGACGGGGAGGATGGCGGCCGCGACAATGACCAGCGCGGGCAGCGAGGCCTTCTCCCAGAAGTTTTCACGCGCCAGCTCATAAACCCAGACGGAGGCCGTGGTGAAGCCGAACGGCCGCAGGAGCAGCACTATGGGCAGTTCTTTGACGGCGTCGATCGCCACCAGCATCAGGGCCACGGCAATTCCGGAGCGGGCCAGGGGGAAGTGCACGCGCGCCAGGATGCGGCGCGGGCCGGCGCCGAGGCTCAGGGCGGAGGAGGTAATGGTTGCCGGGATCTTGGTGAAGCTGGCGTCCACGGCCTGGTAGGCAGGGGCGAGGAACCGGATCACGTAGGCGTAGAGGATGCCCAGCACGGAGCCGGTCACGAGCAGTCCGGTGCCGCCGGGAACGCCAGCGCCCTCCAGGGCCGTATCCAGCGCGGCGAAGGAGATGAGCACCCCGATGCCCACCACGGCGCCGGGGACTGCGTAGCCGAAGGTGGTCACCTGTGCCGCGGAGGAGGCGAAGCGTCCACCGTTCAGGCGCACTCCGTGTCCCACCGCCATCGCCAGGACAACGCAGGCCGCGGCGGTGACCGCGGCGACCAGGAGCGTGTTGATGATGTACTCGCCGAAACGGGGATCGGCCAGGAACCCCGGGTTTTTGGCCGCTCCGCCGATGGCCCAGGCCAGGAGCTGGATGACGGGGATCAGGAAACCGGTGCTGACGGCTGCCGTGCAGAGGGCCGTGGCTGCCCAGCCGCGGCCGCGCTCCAGCCGCTTGGGCTGCAGGCCCTGCCCGCGGGCGCCCTGCCGGTGGTAGCGCGCCCGGCCGCGCAGTGCCCGCTCGGCAGCCAGGACCGCGACGGCGAACAGCAGGACCAGGACCGCCAGCTGCGTGGCCGCATGGAAGTTGAAGGTGCCCTTCCAGACCAGGTAAACCCCCACGGAGACGGTCTGGACGTTGAAGTACTGCACCGTGGCGAAGTCCGTGAGCGTCTCCATCATCACCAGGGACATGCCAGCGGCCAGCGACGGCCGGGCCAGCGGGAGCAGGACCCGGCGCAGCGTCCGGCCCTGCCCGGCGCCGAGGGTGCGGGCCGCGTCATAGGTGCCGGGGGAGTGCTCCAGGAGCGCCGTGCGGGCCAGCAGGTAGACGTAGGGATAGAGGGACAGCGACATCACCAGCACCGCGCCCGGAAGGGATCGGACTTCGGGCACCCAGATGTCCGCGCCCAGGAAGCCGCGGAGGGCCGACTGCACAGGTCCGGACACGTCGAAGACGGACAGGAACACGAAGCCCAGGATGTAGGCGGGCACGGCCAGCGGCAGGACCAGCAGCCAGACGAAGACGTTGCGCAGCGGGAAACGGTAGGCGGTCACCAGCCAGGCCAGGCCGCCACCCACCAGCAGCGATCCCGCGGCCACGCCGCCCATCAGGAGCAGGGTGGTGGCCACCATGGCGGCAAGCCCGCGCGGGGGTGCGGTGCTGCCCAGGCTGCCGAGGCCGTCGAGGACCACGGCGAGTACGGGGGTGGCAACCACGGCGGCCACCAGGGCCACCAGGGCAGACCACGCCGGGCGCCCGGCACCAGCCGTCCGGCCGGGACGGCGCTTCGGCGTCCGCGACTGCGCGAGGACCGCCGTTTCGGTCATTTGTATCCGGCCTCGGCGAGCAGGTCGACTGCTTCGGCGTTGAGGTCGCCGTAGGCTTCGGCGTTCAGCGGCATCCGCTTGAACTCGCCGAATCCTGCGATGACCGGTTCGGGCTTGGCCGCGGGGTTGACGGGGAACTCGTGGTTGGCGTCCACGAACGCGTTCTGTCCCTTGGTGGCGAGCCATTCGATGAGCCGCTGGGCGTCCTCGGCGTTGTCCGAGCCCGCCACGAGGCCGGCGCCGGAAATGTTGACGTGGGTGCCTGCGCCCTGCTGGCTGGCCCAGTGGAGGTCCACCTTGAAGTCCGGCTTCTCCTCCAGCGTGCGGGCCAGGTAGTAGTGGTTGTTGATGCCCACGTCACAGGTTCCGGCGTCGATGGCTTCCAGCAGCAGGACGTCGTTGCTCATGATCTGCACCTCGTTGGCCACCCAGCCCTTGGCGATCTCCAGGGCCTTTTCGCGGCCGTGCAGGTCGATCAGGCTGGCCACCAGCGACTGGGTGTAGGAAGAAGTGGAATCGCGCATGCACAGCCGTCCCTTCCACTTGGGATCGGCCAGCCCGGCATAGGTGTCCGCTGCGTCGAATTCGGCGGGATCCACGTTGTCCGGGTTGTAGGTGACGGTGCGGGCCCGCATGGCCAGGCCGAACCACCGGCCCTGCGGGTCGCGGAGGTCCTCGGGGACGGCCTCGTTGAGCGCTGCGGAGTCGACGGCGGCGAGTTCGTCCTGGCGGGCAGCGTTCCACAGGTTGCCGGCGTCCACGGTCATGAACACGTCAGCGGGGCTGTCCTCGCCCTCGGCCTTGAGGCGTTCCAGGAGCTCTGCGTCGTCGCCGGTGATGAACTCCACGGAAATGCCGGTCTCGTCGGTGAACTCACCGAACGCGCCCTCAAGGTCATAGTGGCGGGCGGAGTAGATTTGAAGATCGGCCGGCTGCCCGCCGATGATGCCGCAGCCTGTCAGGGCGGCCGCGACGGCGGCAATGCTTGCGGTGGCTGCGATCAGGCGTCGAATGGGCACGGAGGGGAGCTCTTCTCACATGAGGGCGGGTTTCCCGCAAGGTAATTTAGCAAGGTAAGGCTATCTTAATTAGGCGTGTCACCTTGAAATTATTAACTTGCGGGACCTTCAGTGCCGCTTCGAGCGCCTCCCTACCGCTTACCGCCAGGCAATGTAGTAGCCGCTCGGACCGACATGGATGACGCCACCTTGATAGTCCTGGGCCACGCTTCCGTCATTGCCTGTGGCGTACTCACCACTTGTGGGGTATCCGAGGCGGCCTGATTCGTACCCTGTGGAGGCCCAGATTGAGCGGATGGCCCCGACGGAGATGTGCGCCCCAGTCGTCGCAGACCAGATGATGGCCCCGCCCTGGTAGTTCTGGAAGACCCCGCCGTTCTTGAGGCCGCCCACATCGTCGGTGACCGGGTAGCCGAGCCTGCCGTTCTCGAACCCTGTGGCCGCCCACCTCTCGCGGATTGCCCCGATGGAGATGTGGGCCCCTGTTGCCGGCGAGTAGATGATGGCGCCGCGCTCGTAGTTCTGGAACACTCCGCCGTTCTTGAGGCCGCCCACTTCGTCGGTGACCGGGTAGCCGAGCCTGCCGTTCTCGAATCCTGTTGACGCCCACAAAGCACGGATCGCGCCCAGGGTGACGTGCGCCCCTGATGCCGGCGAGTACATGATGCAGCCGCGTTCAAAACACTGGTACCCGCCGTTGTCCTTGAGGCCATACACCTCTGGCGTGGTGGCTGCTCCAAGGGCGCCGTTCAGCGACTCCGCCTTGGCTGCAATGGGGGATTGCACGGGCTGGGCTGCGGCCGTGGTGAAAGTCCACGTCCTGTCCGCCGCCAGCGCGTTGCCGGCGGCGTCCTTCACCCCGCTGGTGCCACCCTTGATCGTCGCCGTGTATTGAGTGCCCGCCGCCAGGTCCGCACCGGGGTCCAACGTGGCAACCCGATCCATGCTGCTGTACGTCACAGTGGCCGGCACCGCCGTCGTGCCCGCACGCAACATGAACGTGCTCGACGTAATCGTCGCGGCGTCCAGGCCCTCCGAGAACGTCGCCGTCACATTAGCCGTCACCGCCACGCCGGTGGCACCGGCAGCGGGAGCCGTCACCGTCACGGCCGGAGGCGTGGTGTCAGTGCTCCCGCCGCCGCCCCCGGTGGGATCGTAGTAGTGCCAGTACCGGCTTGTGGCATTCACATCGGCGAGAATCAGCAGGCCGCTGTCGGCCGTGCCCCAGGCCGCGCTGTTGACGTTCTGCTTGGTCGACGTCACGTTGTGCACATACTGGTCGGCATCCACGATGCGGGCCGTCTTCTCAGTAGTAAAGCTGATGGTGTCCAGCGGCGTGGATTTCTCGTAGATCGCGCCGCCCGTAGTGGAGCACACCCCGGCGCCCACAACGCCACTGGGCTTCGGGTAGGTGGCGAAGGTGCGGACCCTTTGCGCGTGTTCATCGATCAGCACGATCACCCGGTTGGGGCATTCGGATACCGTCGCAATTGTGTGGGCGCTCCACGTCGTGCCGTTCAACGCCAGCAACTGGATCAACGGCTGGGACGCGGACGTGTTGGACGTTTTAATGGCAGCAAACACTCTTCCGCCCGCGGACGCATCCAGCCATTTAAGGTAGATGTGGTCGTCACCGCTCCGCAGCCCGGACACGGCTGCAACAGGAGCGGACCACTCTGAGTCCGCCGCTCCATCCACGTGGTAGCTCCAGTAGACGCCGTCGGTGGCATCCCCGATCTGCCGGCTCCACATCAGGCCCATCTTGTTTCCGTCGAACGCGATCAAAGCCGAGGTGTCGTCCACGGAAACGTTGCCGAACGCCGACGGATGCGCCAACGGGGTTCCCCACGTGGCGCCGTCCGTGCCGGTGACGTTGAGGTAGATCCGGTTTCCCTGCTGCCAAGTGGCCCATACCCGTCCGGTGGAATCCTTGTCGATGCTCAGGAGTTCAACTTTGGAGTTGTTGATTTGCGTGGAACCCAGCAGCGTGTACTTCTTTGCGCCCGGGTCGTAGCTGTAGCGGCGCATGTTCGTGGGAAATCCCGGCTCGGCCGGCAGCCCATCGTTAACGAACCGGTAGCTGGCCACGTACAAGGTTGTCCCGTCCCACAGCACGTCATGATGCGTATTTGCCCGCGTTTCGGTCAGCACTCCGGTACTGGCCCACGAGTTCGTCGCCGGATTGAACCGGAAGATCTCGAAATCCGAGGTGGCAGTGTTCCAGAGGTTCCCCCACCAGGTCCCGTCGTTGAACCACAAGGAACTGTTGGCCCGCTTTGTACCCGTCGGCGTTCCCGTTCCCGAATGCGAGGGACCTTCAACCCCCACATCCCCCGTTTCAGCAGCCGCAGGAACGGGTGGCATTACGACGCCGCCCAGAACAACCAGGAGCGCTGCCAATAATGTGTAGAGCCGCGGATCCGGGACCCGGCGCCGGCGGTGACCGGCCGGACGATCGGCTCCCCGCCTTACCTGTCGCCAGGAAGTCCTGGAGCCTCTCCTACCCACGTTCCTGCGAATAAATTGAAAGTCCATCAATTTAGCTCCGGGCCTAGAACTGCCACCGCCGATTTCCAGTTCGTACAGTGTCATTGCCCAAGACGTCCGAAACAATCCCGGCCGTTCCCTGCTCGATGCCCCGATATCGCCCTGAACAGGCAAAACGCTGGTGCGGGTTTCCGAAGACTCGCCAAAACTTGCGTGCACCTTGACCGTTTCTTGAGGAGCAGGGGCGACAGTATTTGCACGCCGTGTAGCAGTGCGCGGCAATGCCCGGCCAGCCGGGCTGCGGGGACAGTCAACGGGAATCATCCCGAGGTCTCAAAAGGTCCGCCGGCGCCTCCCCCGGGGCGCCGGCGGATGCTTTCCTTAACGGCCTTGGCCCGCCTGCGAATCCGCGGCGACCCGGCCGCCGTCGAGCCTCACCACCCGGTCCGCCCGGCCGATGTCCCCGGTGTCGTGGCTCGATTCCAGCACGGTCACCCCGCGCCGCAGCTCATCCTGTACAGCCGCGCGGATCAGCCCGTGCGCCCTGCTGTCCAGTCCCGCCGTCGGCTCATCCAGGATCAGGATGCCGGACTCCTGCGCCAGCCCCTGCGCAATCAGGGTCCGCTGCCGCTGCCCGCCGGAGAGCTCCTGCAGCTGCCGGCCTGCCAGGTCCGCAATTCCCATCCGTTCCAGGGCGTCGAAAACCTTCTGCCGGTCCGTCTGCAGCAGGGGGAGCAGTCCACGCCGGTGCGGCCACCGTCCCATCTCCACTGCCTGGCGGACGGTGCACGGCATGGACTCGGGCGTCCTGGTGTGCTGGATGACGAACGCCGGACGGGCGGCGGCCTGCACCGTGCCCCGCACGGGCTTGAGGACCCCGGCCGCCAGGGCCAGCAGCGTTGACTTCCCGGATCCATTCCGGCCTGTCAGGACCGTGTGGGTACCCGGCGCGAGGGCCAGCGACACGTCCTCCAGCACCTGCCTGTCGGGGTACGCAAACCCCACTCCGCTGAGTGTCAGCGTCTGCACGGCGCCGCCTTTCCTTGTTGCGAATGAGTCTCATTTAATACTGTACGATGAACCGCGATGGAATGGTTACTCGATCCCCTGAATGCCTCATTCGTGCAGCGCGCCCTGCTGGGCGGCGGCCTGGTGGCGGTGGTGTGCGCCGTCGTCGGTACCTGGGTTGTGGTGCGCGGCATGGCGTTCCTGGGCGATGCCATGTCCCACGGACTGCTGCCCGGCATCGCCATTGCGGCGCTAGTGGGCGGAAACCTGATCGTGGGCGCGGCCCTCAGCGCGGCGGCGACGGCGGCCGGCGTCTCCGCGATCACCCGGAACCGGCGCGTCTCGCAGGACACCGCCATCGGCCTGCTGTTCGTCAGCATGCTCTCCACCGGGGTGATCATCGTGTCCGCCTCCGGCTCCTTCGCCGTGGACCTCACCGGGACTTTGTTCGGCGACGTCCTGGCCGTCGGAACGGACGACATCCTGGTGCTCGCCGTCGTCGGCCTCGTGGTCCTGGCGCTCGCGGCGGTGTTCCACCGGGCCTTCCTGGCGGCGGCGTTCAACCCGCAGAAGGCCGCCAGCCTGGGGCTGCGTCCCCGGCTGACCCACTTTGTGCTGCTTTGCCTGGTCACCCTTGCCGTCGCCTCGTCCTTCCAGGTGGTGGGGACGCTGTTGGTGTTCGGGCTGCTCATCGCCCCGCCCGCCGCCGCGCTGGTTTGGGCCACGTCCATCAGGACCGTGATGATCCTCGGCTCCCTCATCGGCGCCGCCAGTGTTGTGGCGGGCCTCTGGATCTCCTGGTATGCATCCACTGCCGCCGGCGCCACCATCGCCCTGGTGGCCGCCCTGTCCTACTTCTTCTCCGCCCTGGCCCGCGGCGCAGTCCGGCGCAGGCCCGGCACCGGGCCTGCGCCCGCCGTCGAACCAGTCCCCTCGCTAGAAATGGAACCGCTTCCCCGTGCCCCGCACCACGCCTAAACTGTCCGTTCTCCTGCTCGGCCTTCCAGTGCTGCTGTCCGCGTGCGCCCCGACCGGCGCCGAACCGCAGCCGGACGAAACCGCCACCCCGCACGGCTACGTCGCCGGAGCGCAGGAGAACCCCGAGCCGCAGACCGGCCTGCTCACCTTCAACCGGGAAACGGGGGAGGGGCAATTGCTCTCCCTCCTCACCGGGGACACGTCCGACGCCGGCACCTCCGGCCGCATCGATGCCGCCTACCAGGACGGCCGCTACGCCCTGCTCACCGGGGCGGGCGACGTGCAGGTCTTCGATACCGGTGCCTGGACCGTGGACCACGGAGACCATGTGCACTACTACAGCGCCGAACCCGGCCTGGTCGGTACCCTGGCGGTGCCGGAGGCCGGGGCAATGGCCGGAGACGGCTCATCCATCACGGTCTTCTCAACATCCGGCGGGTACGCCTCTGTGTACAGGCACAAGGACCTTGACGCCGGCACTGTGGCGGAGTCTGCACGGATAACCAGCACTCCGCATGACGGCATGGTGGTGCCGTACGAAGGGCACTTCCTGGCAACTGTTGCTTCCGGTTCCGCGGCAGGCGGGGTGGAAGTCCGCGACGCGGAGGACCACACCGTGCTCGGCGCACAGGACTGCGCCGGCCTGTCCGGCCACGCCGCCACCCGTGTCGGGGTGGTGTTCGCCTGCTCTGACGGTGCCCTGCTGATCACCGAGGATGATGGCGCCTTCGCTGCCGAAAGGATCCCGTACCCCGACGGCGGCGCCGGCCATCCGCCCACGACGAGCCTTGGGCACCGTCCGGGCTCGAACGAACTTGCCGGGCCCGCAGGGGAGGACGGGGTTTGGCACCTGGACGTATCCAAGCGGACGTGGACCCACTTGGCCTCCCCGGTCCCCGTTGCCGCAGCTTCGGCTGTTGGTGACAGGAAGCGGGTGCTGGCGGTCGGCGCCGACGGTTCCCTCCTCACCCTGAACCCTGCCACCGGCGAGGTGGCCGCCCAGGTTCCCCTGCTTGAGGCGCCGGCCGGGAGCGCGGTCCCGCAGTTGCTCATTGACGCCTCCCGCGCCTACGTCAGCGACCCCGCCCGTTCTGTCGTCCACGAGATCGACTACGCGGACGGGCTCCGCATCGCCCGGACCTTCGAGGTGCCTGCCGCCGGCCTCGTGATGGAGACCGGGCTGTGAGGCGCGGCGTCCTGGCACGGTTTGCCAGCGCACTTGTGGTGCTTTGCCTTGCGCTCAGCGGATGTTCCGCAGCCGCCGCCCAAAGGCCCACAGTGGTGGTCACCACCAACATCCTGGGCGACATCACCCGCAACCTGGTGGGGGACCAGGCGGAAGTGGTGGTGCTGATGGAAGCCAATGCCGATCCGCACTCGTTCGGCATCTCGGCCCGGCAGGCTGCGGTGATCGAGAACGCGGACCTGATCGTGCATAACGGTGGCGGCCTGGAGGAGGGGGTCCTTAACCACGTGGAGGCAGCCGCCGCTGAAGGCGTGCCGACTGTGGTGGCGATGGACGCCGTCGAACCTTTGACGTTCACGCACGGCGACGCTGATGAATCCGGCCAAGGCGGCGCGGAGGACCCGCATTTCTGGACCGACCCTTCCCGGGTGGCAAAGGCTGCCGAGGCAATCGCCGGCAGCGTGCTGGAGCATGTAGACGGCGTTGACGCGGAGACCGTGCGCTCGCACACCGCCGGGTATGTGCAGCAGCTCCACGAGCTCGATGCGTCCATGGAGGCCAGCTTCGCCGCAATCGAGCCGGCCAAGCGGAAGCTCATCACCAACCACCACGTGTTCGGCTACCTGGCCCAGCGGTTCGGGTTCGAGGTAATCGGTGCCGTGATTCCGAGTGGCACCACGTTGGCCTCGCCGAGTTCCGCGGACCTAAACGACCTCACCGGAAAGATCCGGTCCGCCGGAGTGGTGGCCATCTTCGCCGACTCCTCCCAGCCGGAGCGGCTGGCCCAGGTCCTCGCCGCAGAGGCCGGCCTGGACATCGCCGTGGTCCCGCTGTTCACCGAATCGCTGGGGGCCGAAGGGTCCGGCGGCGCCACCTACCTGGAGATGATGCGTGCAAACACCGAAAGCATCACCAAAGCACTGTCGTAAGTCCCACCCGCACCCCTGACGAGAAGGAAACTCCATGCAACACCGCACCCCGCCCGTACGCCTGCTCGCTGCACTGGCCGCCGCCGGCCTGCTGCTCACCGGCTGCGCCGGCGCCACCCCGGCCGGAAGCACAGCATCCACCGCCTCGGCTGCCGCGACGGTTGACGCGGCCACCCCGCGGATTGTCACCACGTACGACGGCGGCGTCCAGGTCCTGGATCCCGAAACCTTCGAGGTGCTCGGCGACTTTCCCATCGAGGGCTTCAACCGGATCAACCCTGCCGGCGACGGACGCCACGTCATCATCTCCACGGCCAAGGGCTTCGAGGTCCTGGACACCGGCGTCTGGTCAGAGGGCGGCAAGCACTTCGCCCAGGACCCGGCCATGACGGACATCGAGTTCCCCACCAGCAAGCCCGGACACGTGGTCCGGCACGAGGGCAAGACCATCCTGTTCAGCGACGGCACCGGCGAGGTGACCGTGTTCGAATCCGACGATCTCGCCGACGGCCAGCCCAAGGTGAAAACCCACCGGGCGGAGGAAGCCCACCACGGCGTCGCCGTCGAGCTGTCAGACGGCGAACTGGTCCTCACGCTGGGGAACGACAAAGAACGCCCCGGCATTGTGGTACTGGACAAGGACGGCAAGGAAATCACCCGCAATGAGGACTGCCCCGGCGTCCACGGCGAAGCAACCGCGGCCGGGGAAGCTGTGGTGATCGGCTGCCAGACCGGCGTCCTCATCTACGCCGACGGCGCCATCACCAAGCTGGACAGCCCCACCGAGTACGGCCGGATCGGCAACCAGGCCGGCTCGGACGAGTCTCCGGTGACTTTGGGCGACTACAAGCAGGACAAGGACGCTGAACTGGAGCGGCCGGAGCAGATCTCGCTGATCAACACTGAAACCAAGTCCCTGACACTGGTTGACCTCGGAACCAGCTACAGCTTCCGTTCGCTGGCGCGGGGCCCGCACGGCGAGGCCCTGGTGCTCGGCACCGATGGCGCCCTGCACGTGATGGATCCGGAAACGGCGAAGGTGACCAACAGCTTTCCGGTCATCCCGGCCTGGGAGGAGCCCCTGAAGTGGCAGGAGCCTCGGCCCACGATTTTCGTCAACGGCCACACGGCCTTCATTACGGACCCGAAGACCAACAGCATCCACGCGGTGGACATCGAGTCCGGCAAGATCACCGGAACCGGCACGCTGGAGGACACCCCGAACGAGCTGACCGGCGTCACCGGCTGACCCCCTGCGACGCTCTCTCACCTTTCGCGCCTAAACCCGTGACGCCCTCTCACTTGTGGCGGCTTTCCCGGGGACGCCCGCTCACCTTTAATTTCAGTCTCCTGGAGCAAAGGTGAGCGGGCGTTGGCCTGAGGACGCAGGCAGTGAGCCGGCGGAGTATCACAGCGCCGCAATGTTTGTCCTCTTGACCGTGAAGGCAGCAGTGCCTAGCGTCTGCAGATGTGACCATTGTGTTCGGCGGAATGGCAGCCAGCCTCGACGGGTACATCCGCTCGGCCAGCGGGAACTTGTCGTGGCTGAATGACGCCATGTCGAAGAATGAGGACTATGGTTTCGCGGCCACGGAGCAGCGCACGGGCGCCTACGTCATGGGCGCCAACACTTACCGTGAGGTGGCCGGCATGGGCGTGGGGGGCTCCGCCGTTCCCACCTATGTGGTCACGCACGACGAAACCCTTGCCACACCCAAGAACACACACCTGTTCAGCGGCGACCCGGGCGACCTGGTGGCCCGGCTAAAGGCCACACTTCCGGCAGACAAGGATATTTGTGTCTATGGCGGCGGACAGCTTGTAACGGAGTTCATCGAGGCCGGGCTGCTGGATGAACTGGGGGTTGCCGTCATCCCGGTCATCCTGGGCGGCGGCGTCCCGTTCTTCGGCAGCCTCGGCCAATGGACACGGCTGGAACTGGCGGAGTGCCGGCCCTATCCCTCCGGCATCGTGCTGCTGAACTACCGCCTGGCGTCCACCACCTCATAAGCTCGACGGCGGCGCCTGAGGGCCGGAGGCGCCGCAAGTGAGCGGGCGTCCGTGTGGAAGGTGCCACAAGTGAGCGGGCGTCGGCGGCGGAGGCGCCACGAGTGAGCGGGCGTCCGGATGGGAGGCGCCGCAAGTGAGCGGGCGTCCGGAGGGGAGGCGCCACAACTGAGCGGGCGTCCGGATGGGAGGCGCCACGAGTGAGCGGGCGTGTTGCGGAGCGGAAGGCAGGTCAGGCGCAGCCCGCGCAGCAGGCCTCGCCCCGCCACGCGTTGATGCCCTCCCGGGCGGCGATGCCCGCGATGGCCAGGGCCGCCACGGAATCGGCCCACCACCAGCCGAGCGTGCTGTTCAGGACCAGGCCCACCAGGAGGACGGCCGAGAGGTAGGTGCACAGCAGTGTCTGCTTGGAGTCGGCAACAGCCGTCCTGGATCCCAGCTCGCGGCCGGCCCGGCGCTGCAGCCAGGACAGCACCGGCATCACGGCCAGGCTCAATGCGGCGATGATGAGTCCTGGCGTCGAATGTTCAGCTGGTTCGCCGTTGAGCAGGGCCCGGACGGCATCGAAGGAGACGAACGCGGCGAGGGCAAAGAAAGACAGCGCGATGATCCGCAGGGTCAGGTGCTCGCGGCGTTCCGGGTCCTTCGAGGCGAACTGCCAGGAAAGTGCGACGGCGGATGCCACCTCGATCACGGAATCCAGCCCAAACCCGATCAGCGCCGCAGAGCCTGCGATGCCGCCGGCCCACAGCGCAACGGCGGCCTCAATGATGTTGTAGGTGATGGTGGCCGCCGCGAGGAACCGGATGCGCCGGGTGAGGACCGCGCGCCGGGCGGCTGCCGGTGACAGCTGGAGGCCGCTCATGACGTGCACGTCCCGTCCGGGGCGCAGCAGGCCGGATCAACAGCCAGCACCACGCCCAGCAGGTCGCGGATGGCGTGGCCCAGCCGGCCGTCTGCCAGTTCGTACCTGGTCCTTCGCCCATCCGGGACCCCCACCACCAGGCCGCAGCCGCGCAGGCAGGTCAGGTGGTTGGACATGCTTTGCCGGGACACGCCCAGTGACTCGGCGAGGTCGGAAGGGTAGGCGGGGCCGTCGGCGAGGGCCAACAGGATCCGGGCCCGGGTGGGGTCGGACACCGCGTACCCGAAGCGCGCCAGGACCGGTGCATGCGTCAGCGTTTCCATGCCTGTGAATGTACAGCGCTGGATGTATTCAGGTCCAGCTGTATCCAACGCGAGCCACAACCTTCAACACTTGTGAGATTCGCTTTCTGCCGCCGCTACTATCTGAGGTAGGAAATCACCCTGCTTACTAACCCTGGGGGCCGGTACGGATGGTCACAGCAGCAACCGAGGCAGCGTCGCAGCTGATCCGCCGGAACAACATCACAGTCTCCGGGCGCGCGGACGGGCCCGTGATGATGTTCGCCCACGGCTACGGCTGCGACCAGGACATGTGGCGGCGGCTGCTGCCCTACTTCGCCGATGACTACCGGCTGGTGCTCTTCGACCACGTGGGAGCGGGCCGCTCCGATGTGGACGCCTATGACCGCGACAAATACGGGACCCTGGACGGCTATGCCGAAGACCTGCTGGAAATCTGCGCCGCCCTGGACCTGGAGGACGTCATCCTGGTGGCCCACAGTGTGAGCGCCATGATCGCGCTGATCGCCGCCGTCCGGCAACCGGGCAGGTTCTCCCGGCTGGTCCTGGTTGCCCCGTCGCCCCGCTACACCAACGACGCCGCCGACGGGTACGTGGGCGGGTTTTCCGAGGAGGACATCGAGGGCCTGCTCGCCTCGCTGGACAGCAACTATGTCGCCTGGGCCGAAGCCCTCGCGCCGATGGCCATGGGCAACCCGGACGCCCCGGAGCTTGCGGAGGAACTCCGGAGCAGCTTCTGCCGCACCAAGCCTTCGATCGCGCGGCATTTCGCCCGGGTCACCTTCCTCTCCGACAGCCGGCCGGTGCTGGAGAAGGCAGCCTCCGAGTGCCTGATCCTGCAATGTTCCGATGACCTGCTCGCACCGAAGGAGGTGGGCGCCTATGTGCACCGGCACCTGGGGCAGAGCACACTGGTACAACTGACGGCAACCGGCCACTGCCCGCATGTCAGTGCTCCTGAGGACACGGCCGGCGCCATCCTGAACTACCTTGATTCCCGCCCGTGACGGACGCCCCAGGCCCGCCCGCGGGCCGCGACAAGACGCCGTACGACTTTGAGGCGCTGTTCCACCAGGCGCCGTGCGGATACCTGGTAACGGACGACGGCGGCAGCATCACCGCGGTCAATGACACCTTTGTGCAGTGGACCGGTTTCGCCCGTCCCGACCTTCTCGGCCGCAGGCTGCAGGACCTCATGCCCGTGGGTGACCAGATTCTCTACTCAACCCACTGCATACCGCAGCTGGGCATCAACGGCTCAGTCTCGGAGATTGCGGTGGAGGTCATCGACGCCGGCGGCGAACGCCGCGCCGCGCTGCTCTCGGCGCAGCGGATTCCCGGCTCCGGGCAGGAGCCCGCCAGTGTCCGCGTCATCATCTTCAGCGCCCATGAACGCAGGATGTTTGAAAAGGAACTGGTCGCGGCCCTCCGCGCCGCAGAGGAATCCGAGGCCCGCCGGGGACAGGCGGAGAAGGAACTGCAGCGGCTAGCCCTGCACGACTCCCTGACCGGACTGCCCAACCGCGCAGGGCTGAGAATGGCGCTCGAGCCTTTCCTGGACGGCAGGGGCAAGGCGACGCTGGCCGTCCTGTTTTTGGACCTGGACCACTTCAAAGCCGTCAACGACAGCCTGGGGCACTCGGCGGGGGATGAGCTGCTGGTGGCCGTGGCGCAGCGGCTGCGGGCCGCGGTATCGGGAACGGGCACCATTGCCCGGCTCTCCGGCGACGAATTCCTGGTTGTGCGGACCGCCGTCGACACTCCGGAGGCCATGGCCCTGGCAGCCGGCCTGCTGGATGTCCTTCGGGCGCCGATGCAGATTGAGGGCCTGGAAATCGTGACTTCCGCGAGCATCGGGATTGCGGTGGCGGACAACGCGGATGAAACGCTGGAAGACCTGATCCGCCGCGCGGACATCGCCATGTACCGGGCCAAGGAGCGGGGGCGCGGCCGGTGGGAGCTGCACGAGCCCGCCGAAACGGATCCCACCGTGGACCGGCTCCGCGCACTGGGCGAACTGCGCCGCGGTATCAGGGACGGCGCCCTCCGGGTGCATTACCAGCCCCAAATTGACCTGCGGACTGGCATCGCCAGCGGCGTGGAGGCCCTGGTCCGGTGGCAGCACCCTACGCGCGGGCTGCTGCCGCCGTCGGAATTCATCACCATGGCCGAAGAATCAGGGCTGGTGCGCCCCCTGGGTGCCTGGGTGCTGAACGAGACGCTGAAGCAGGCGGCAGCCTTGCGGCAGGACCCCCGGAACGCGGACCTGGAATTTGCCGTCAATCTTTCCGCCCGGCAGTTGAACGATCCCGAACTGGTGGACGAAGTAAAGGGCGCCCTTCAGCTCTGGACACTGGATCCGGCGCTCCTGCAGCTGGAAATTACCGAAACGGCCCTGATGTCCGATCCGGTCGCCGCGCTTGAGTCGCTGACTGCCCTGAAGAACCTGGGCGTCGGCCTGGCTGTTGACGACTTTGGAACGGGCTATTCAAGCCTGACATACCTGAAGAAGTTCCCCATCAACGAACTGAAGATCGACATGTCCTTCATCATGGGACTCGGCACGGACTCCGGTGACTCCGCCATCGTGGGCAGCTGCATCGACCTGGCCCACGCCGTGGGCATCCGTGCCGTTGCCGAAGGCGTGGAAACGTCCGGGCAAGAGCAGGCACTGAGGGCAATGGGCTGTGACCTTGCGCAGGGGTATCTGTATGCCCGCCCGCTGCCGGCCCCGCTCCTGGAGGAATGGCTGCAAGCCAACCGGGGCGGCCGCCCGGTCAGTGCCTGATCATCCCTCCTGATGCTCGGCGACCCGTCGTCAGGAGGGAAAAGTAAAGTTCACTATTTCGCCCTGCCCGGCACGGCTACCCGGATAGGCGGGTACAACCGTGGTGGAGGGCAGGGCGAAAGACTGTAAATCGAAGGTTGAGGTGGCAGGCTCTGGGGCCCCGTACTGGGCGCTGGGAGTTGCCTTGGCGGTGGCCTATGCGGCCATTGCGGCTGCCGGAACGGCGGCCTTCCTGCGCGGCGCCAGCACGCTGATGGTGCACGGTGCCTGCTGCGGATCGATCAGGGTTGGAAGATGATGCGTCTCCGATGAGGTCCGGAGCATCTCAAGCGCCGCGTCATCAACACGGGCATGTGAGATATCCAGTTCCAGATCCAGGCCTTCCCGAAGGGAATTGGCCCGCTTTGCCACTACATAAAGGGCGTTGACGCTATGGACGGTGATATGCCCCTTTGCAATCACCTTGGCTCGTGCTTGGTCGAGATCGATACGGACAACAATGTTGAGCTTTGAGTTCAAAATGTAAAGCCTTCCCCGGCATTGGCTGCGACGCTGCAGCTTCTTGCTATGGCCGTTTGCATCAGCCTCATCCAGAGTAGGGGCAGAATGTGACGCACGCAACATGGGGATGATTATTACATCGATTGTTGTTTCATGACGCAGAGTTCCGCCCGCGGCGCCGCGCCAGCTTCGAGGCTTCCTTCCCGCCGGGTGCAGGTCCATCATTAGCCCATGGGCAAGCGCGCAAGCGACGGCCTGGGGGACGCGGACACGGATAGTAGCGGCGGTGCCGGAGAACATGCCCGGAACCGCCCGGACCACGCGGTGGTGTTTGTCCACGGCATGGGCCGGGCCCTGAAAGGCGGGACGCTGCAGGAGTGGGCCCAGCCGCTGATGCTCAGCCTCCACGATCTTTCCCTGGACATGGTGCCGGACGCCCCGCATCCGCACCTGGTGATCACCAAAGCCAACGCAGTGGGCGATGCACCCGAGGTATGGGTGAAGGTGCTGCGCGGCTATGCCGGCGCAAAGCCGGACTACCTTTCGGTGCTCATGACCGAGGCGTCCTGGGGCAGGGACTTCGAACCGGCGTCGGCCGCGTCCACGTACTCCTGGGCGCTGCGCACCGCACTGCGGGTGTACAAAAGGTCCCTGCAGCTGATCAGGTGGAACCTCTATCCAGGCCGGCGGCGGGCCAGCCTCGCATGGCTGGGTGCCCGGCTGCGGCAGGCGATCCTGACCTTCCTGGCGGCGTGTGCCGGGTTCTTCATCCTGCTGGCCGTGCTGGTGGTGCTGCTGCTGACCATCGTCCTGGCCTGGATTCCCGGGCCGGGCCGGTGGATCGGCAAGATCGTCTCCCTGTTCGCCGAATTCCTGGGCGATCCCCAGGTGTGGAAGCGCAAGCCCCTGCAGGCGGCCGCGATGAGGCAGCGGGTGGTGGACACGCTGCAGCGCTGGGACCACGACGGCGGGACGCAGGTGACGGTGGTGGCGCACAGCCAGGGTGCCGCGATCACCGGGCAGGTCCTGTTCCAGAACCAGGCGCGGGCCACCAATTTTGTCAGTGTGGGCAGCGGGCTTGACCTGTTGGGGTACGCTCAGTGGGGCGGCGGAACGGGGGAGGACCCGGTGACCGACTGGCTGGCGAACGCGGACCGGCCCCGGTGGATCAATGTGTGGGGAAAATTCGACTTCGTGCCGGCAGGACCCATTTCAACCCACGCCAACGGCCCGCTGCCCGTCTTCGGCAAGATCTATGCCCGGGACTCCGCGGGCGACGGCGGCCCCGGTCCCGAGGAGCATCCGGTCTATAACCGGTCCGCCCTGATCTATGACCACATCGTCTACTCCAGCAACAGGGTGGAGGTGCTGGATCCGCTGGCACGGCTGATCCTGGACCCGCCCTCCGACCCTCACGGCCTTGCCTTGCGGGGGCTCGACGGCGACCGGCGCCTCCGTCCGCACCGCGTCATGGTCAAGAGCCTGGGCGTGACGCGGCTTCTCTCGGTACTCACCGCAGCGCTCAGCGCCCCGGCGGCCCTGGCCTGGCTGGGCTCCCAGGGGTGGGCGCGGAACCTGGTGCAATGCGGCCCGCCCGGGGTCGGCCAGGACCCATGGTGGTCCTCCTGGCTGTGTTCCGGCCCTTCCTACCACTGGGGGCACTGGCAGAGCTGGGGCGTGCTGGCGGTGACCACGGCCGTGTTCGCCGGTGTGCTGGTGGGACTCCTGAACGGGCCGGTGTGGGGAGTGCTGCACAACCGGCTCCAGCGCAGGCGGAAACCGTCCGTCCGGCAATCAAGCGACCCCGCGCGCAACCGGCCGGCAAACCCGTGGTGGTACGTCGCCTGGTACCTGCTGATTGTGACCGTGGTGGCGGTGGCCGTGCCGTTCATGCTCGCCTGGCCGGACCTGCCGTGGGTCCTGGTTGTGGTGCTGGTTGTCGCACTCTGGGCGCTGTGCTTCACGCGCACGAGCATCAGCGGGCTGCCGGCACGGACATCAGATTTTCGGGCGCAGGGTTCCCCGGCCGCGGGTTTACGGCAGGGTCAGCCGACTACCTCGGGAAGCCTGCCGGTTAACTCCGCCACCGGCGCTGAAGACCAGCGCTCGCGTTCGGGCTCGTAGGAGATCACCACGGAGGCGTCGCTGGCGCGGGCCTCGTCCATGGCGAGCAGCAGGGCGTCCTCCATGCGGCGGGCGTACTCCAGCCGCTCAGCCAGGCTGCCCTGAAGTTCGGCGTCGTCGATCAGGACGTGGCCTTTCCCGTCCACGATGACTTTCAGGGAGTACCCCTGGTCCTCGTGGAGTGATCCCCGGGTGGATGAAATTTCGGTGACTCTTGCTGCCCGGACCAGCCCGTTGCCGAGCGTTCGGATCCACACTTCACCCATCAGATGACCTCCCCTTGGCTATTATGGGCGCGGGTCAGCGCCCCATAAGGCGAACGCTACTCCTGTGCAGGCCGTTTGTGACCCCCGAATTTTGGTGGATGTGGGGGAAACGGCAGCGGGGAAATTTGCACAGCGGCGCCGCCATAGGATGAATCCGATGACTTCCCCGGACAACCCCCAGCCCTTCAGCCTTCGCAGCATTGCGGTAGCCGCTTTTGGGCCCACGCTCCTCTTCGGGATCGGGCAGGGGGCCATCCTTCCGGTGGTGGCGTTGACGGCCCGGGACCTCGGTGCATCCGTTGCCATCGCAGCCCTGGTTGTCACCCTGATGGGGCTCGGTTCGTGGCTTTTCAACCTGCCCGCCTCCCTGGTTACCCTCAGGTTCGGTGAGCGGTGGATCTGCGTCGTGGCCACCACCGAGGCCGGCTGTCCATTGTGCGGCGTGATCAGCAGTCGAGTGCATTCCCGCCGGCCACAACGCCTGCGTGACAC